>NZ_BCBD01000001.1:0-118411 GCF_001320345.1 Pseudomonas sp. NBRC 111127
GCTTGTAGCTTGTAGCTTGTAGCTTGTAGCTTGTAGCTTGTAGCTTGTAGCTTGTAGCTTGTAGCTTGTAGCTTGTAGCTTGTAGCTTGCAGCTTCAGAGCGAAATCGGCCGCCGCCCGGCAAAGGCATGGGCCAGTGTCCCGCCATCCACCAGTTCGAGCTCCCCGCCCAGGGGTACACCATGGGCGATGCGCGAGGCCACCAGGCCTTTTTCATTGAGCAGTTGCGCGATGTAATGCGCCGTCGCCTCGCCTTCCACGGTCGGGTTGGTCGCCAGGATCACCTCGGTAAAGGTACCCTGCTCTTCGATCCGCGCCATCAGTTGCGGAATGCCGATGGCCTCCGGCCCCAGGCCGTCCAGTGGCGACAGGTGGCCTTTGAGCACGAAGTAACGGCCGCGGTAGCCGGCCTGCTCGACCGCATACACATCGGTCGGCCCTTCAACCACACACAACTGGGTGTCGTCACGCCGCGGGTCAGCACACTGTGGGCACAGGTCCTGCTCGGTCAAGGTGCGGCACTGCCGGCAATGCCCTACCCCTTCCATGGCCTGGGTCAAAGCCTGGGCCAGGCGCAGCCCCCCGCTACGGTCACGCTCGAGCAGTTGCAGGGCCATACGCTGGGCGGTTTTCTGGCCTACACCTGGCAAGATGCGCAGGCCGTCGATCAATTGGCGGATAAGGGGGCTGAAGCTCATGGGGAAGGCCTGACAATTCAATAAGGGGCGGTTTATACCCAGCGGGGGCAGTGGCGTCAAATCAGCCTCCGGGTGGGAGCGCGCCGGGTCAAGAATAATGACCGCGGCGGCTGCGAGTACGCACAAAAAAAACCGCCGCTGGTGTCAGCGGCGGTTTTCGAGGGCGCATGCCTTAGAACGGCATCTTGAAGCCCGGCGGCAGCTGCATGCCGGCGGTCATGCCGCCCATTTTTTCCTGGCTGCTCTGCTCCACCTTGCGCACTGCATCGTTCAACGCAGCGGCGATCAGGTCTTCCAGCACTTCCTTGTCATCTTCATCGGTCGACATCAGGCTCTGGTCGATGCTGACGCGCTTGACGTCGTGACGACCGGTCATCACCACGCTCACCAGGCCGCCACCAGACTGGCCGGTGACTTCGGCGTTGGCCAGCTCTTCCTGCATTTTCTGCATTTTTTCCTGCATCTGCTGGGCCTGCTTCATCAGGCCGGCCATGCCACCTTTCATCATGGGGGTATACCTCGATTGGGTCATTTGATGCGGCCCGGCGCCGGGCCGGCCGCAGGGTTATCCGTTACTGGCCCTGGTTGGCCAGGGCTTCTACAGGCTCAATAGTATCCTGCCGCACCTTGGCACCGAACAACTTGATCATCTGCTGGATCAATGGATCCTGCTCGATCGAGGCGACGGCGCCCTGCTGACGCTCGGCCCGCTTGCGCGCGGCGGCCTGGGCCGGGGTTTCCTGCTCGGGCAGCACCAGTTCGATGCGCAGGTTCAACGTGCGCCCCAGATGCTGGTTGAGCGCCTCGTTCAGGCGCCGCTGCTGGGTCGTGTTGAACAGCGCACCCTGGCCTGGGTCCAGGTGCAGCAGCCAGTCGTCGCCATCAGCGGCAATCAGCGTACAGTTTGCTGCGATGTTGCCTGTCATACCGGAGACAGGCAACTGTGGGAATAATTCCAGCCATTGCAGGGCCAGACCGGTGGCCGGCTTGGCGGCTGGCAACGGAGCAGGCGCGGGCGCAGGGGCTTCTTCCTGAACGTGTTCGGCTAACTCGTCGAGGTAGCTGAAGCCAACCGGATCGCTTTCGCCGCCATAGTAGTCTTCGTCCAGCGGCGGCTCGTCGTCCCGGTCCATGCCAACGGCGGCGTAGGCAGACGGGTCGAAAGGCGGCTCGTCATGCACGGCAGGCGCGGCCGTAGGGGTCGGCCGCGGGGCTGACGCGGGCTCGGCAACAGGCTCTGCAACAGGCGCGCTGGCCGGGGCTGGGTCCTCCCACGGCAGGTCGACCACCTCGGCGACGGGCTCAGGCACCGAAATGGCCTCGACTTCGGCCCTCAGCTCGGCGTCTGCGGGCAGCTCGGGCTCATGGTCCACCGTGGCTGGCGGCGGCACTACCAGCGGCGCGGGCGCAGCGGGCGCAGCGGGCGCAGGCTCGGCGGCGGGCGGCGGCACGGCAGGCGCAGGGGCTGCCACCGGGTTTGCAGGATCAGCTGTGGCCTGGCTGATCCCCACTGGCTTTAGCACCGGTTTCGGCGCGTCGTCGGTGTCGGCCGGGCGGAAGGCGAGCATTCGCAACAAGACCATCTCGAAGCCACCACGCGGGTCCGGCGCCAGCGGCAGGTCACGCCGGCCGATCAGGCCCATCTGGTAATAGAACTGCACATCCTCGGCCGGTAATGCCTGGGCCAGCGCCAGCACCCGATCACGGTCGCCCTGGCCGTTGTCCACTGCCTCGGGCAGCGCCTGGGCGATGGCTACACGGTGCAGCACGTTGAGCATTTCCGCCAGCACGCCAGCCCAGTCCGGCCCTTGCTCGGCCAGGTTGCGCACGGCCTCCAGCAGGGCCCGGGCATCGCCCTCGAGCAGCGCCTGCAGCACCCCATAGACCTGCCCTTGGTCGAGGCTACCGAGCATGGCCCGCACATCGGCGGCCAGCACCTTGCCTTCGCCGAATGCGATGGCCTGGTCGGTCAGGCTCATGGCGTCACGCATGGAACCGTCGGCGGCGCGGCCCAACAGCCACAGGGCATCTGCCTCGAACGGGACGTTCTCCGCAGCCAGCACATGGCTGAGGTGCTCGACCACCCGCTCTGGGCTCATGTTCTTCAGCGAGAACTGCAGGCAACGCGACAGGATGGTGGCCGGCAGCTTCTGCGGATCGGTGGTGGCCAGGATGAACTTGACGTACGGCGGCGGCTCTTCCAGGGTCTTGAGCAAGGCATTGAACGAGTGCGTCGAGAGCATGTGCACTTCGTCGATCAGGTAGACCTTGAAGCGCCCACGGCTGGGCGCGTACTGCACGTTATCGAGCAGTTCGCGGGTGTCTTCGACCTTGGTACGGCTGGCGGCGTCGATTTCGATCAGGTCGACGAAGCGGCCCTCGTCGATCTCCCGGCACACCGAACAGGTGCCGCAGGGCGTGGAGGTGATGCCCGTCTCGCAGTTCAGGCATTTGGCGATGATACGGGCAATGGTAGTCTTGCCCACGCCACGAGTACCCGTGAACAGGTAGGCATGGTGCAGGCGCTGGTTGTCCAAGGCATTGATCAAGGCCTTGAGCACATGGGTCTGGCCGACCATTTCGCGGAACGAGCGCGGACGCCATTTACGTGCAAGAACCTGATAACTCATCGAAAAACCATCGTAGCCTGATCGAGCGGAAGATCGCTAATGCTAGCGGAGCGGGGGCAAAATTGCACCCTGCGCAGCTCGTCTAAGCTATGAATCGGGCGCCTGTTGTCCAGGGAGGAGATGCTTTTGCGAAAACTGCTGGCCTTGCTGTTGGTCTGGGCTACCCAGAGCGTGGCAGAACAGCCGGTGCTGCGTTTTTCCGTGGCTGAAAGCTGGAGCATGCCGCTGGTGCGGATTGAAGATGACCAGCCGGTTGAGGGCCTGGTCTATGACCTTGTACAGGCGCTGGCCAGGGAAGCAGGGGTACGCCCGCAGTACCACGTGATGGCCAGGCTGCGCTTGCAGGAGGCCATGAACAGCGGTGACATTGATGTGCGCTGCTACGTCAGCACGCAATGGTTCAATGACCGCCCGGGGGACTTTGTCTGGAGCATCCCGCTGTTTCACCAGCGCGACGTGCTGGTGGGGCGCCTTGGCGACAGCAACCCGGTCGCAGCAGAGCAACTGCCGCCCCAGGCCATCGGTACAGTGCTGGGGTACACCTATCCAACCTTGCAACCCCTGCTGGACCAAGGCCGGCTGAGTCGCGAAGACAGCCGCAGCCAGCTGCTGGTCCTGCAGAAACTGCAAGCCCACCGCTATCGCCATGCAGTGAGCAACGAGTTGTCGCTGCAGTGGTTCAACCAGGGGCAGCCGGCAGCTCGGCAACTGCAAGTGCTGGCAGTGCTGGAGGAGCAGGACCTGGGGTGCATGGTGCGCAACGACCCGGCGATACCCACACAAGGGCTGCTGCGAGCCTTGGTGCGGCTGAAGCAGACGGGGGAAATCGAGCGGATCCTCCAGCGGTATGCGGGGATGGGCCGTAGCGGCAACCCGTCTGTCGCTCGCCCGTGAAACAGAAGCGCTGGTGATGTACAGAGGCTGCAAGCCAGCACGCTCCCTGTGGTCGCTGGCTTGCAGGCGATCTACGGTGAAGCTGGTGCCTATACCGCGTCGCCTGTTTCGCGGGCACGCCCGCTCCCACAGGGTATTGCGACCGATTCGAGCTCGCGTGCTGCCTGTGCCATGGACTACAACATGCTTGCTTCAGGATGACCGCGAACACCTCGAACTTGAGAAGTTACAAAGTGAAGGCCGCAAGCTAGGCGCCGAGACGCAGAAATTCGTGGCAGAAGCGCGTAAGCTCAGACAAGAAGCACTTTGGTATCCCATAGCAACTGGCTCAGCGGTTGTAACGACCATCGTTGGCATCATGGCGCTGGCCAGCAAGCTGTGAGTTTTAGATCGATCCAGTAACAAGGAGTCGCTAATGCGCTTCACTCCCCCAAGTCACACTGAAAACGCACGAAGTGAAGCGGAGGCATTCGCCGAGGAAATGCGCAAGCTCAGAACATCCTCCCCCTGGACAGGCGTGCTGCTGTTTTACCTTGGCGCCCTCTCTACAGCGCTCATGCTGATTGCCGGCATTTTCATCCTGCGCTCGCTCTGACCGCCTGGCCTGTCCTCACACCGAGGCCCGCAGCCCCGCACTCAGGAACAACCCCACACCAAACACAAAATGCGTAGCCAGGCTCTTCACGCAGTTACGCGCAGGCGCCGGTGTCCTCGACGCAAAGAACCCTGCCCCCAACAACGGCTGCATGAGACACAACGGCGCAACGGCCGTGCCCACACCGAGCGCTACCGCAGGCAGCAAGGTAGGCGCCATCAACCATCGTTCCCCCACAAACCCAACCAGCAATATCGCGAACAGCACGCCGACGGCGTAATGAATCCCCCACCCCAACACCTGCTCATGCCGCACCGGCTCAGCCCTGGCAATCGCCTGATGCCGCACCCGCCCATTCAGCAGATGCCCCGCCCAACGCCCGACCATAGCGAAACTCAAGGTGGCAACGCCAAAGCGCCTCAGCAACAGGCCCCACATGTCCATCACTACCGTAGCACCGATACCAATCGGCAAGGCCGCTGAAAACATCGCAGTCAACGTCATTGAAAAATCCCCCATAGATTGACTGTCATCACCACGCCACGCAGCATAGAAGTTGAAGCCAGCTTTAAGTCAAGGACCCAAAATGGACATAGCCGACGTTGCCAAACGCACGGGCGTACCCGCCTCGACACTGCGTTACTACGAGAAGAAAGGGCTGCTCAAATCGCTCGCTGCACACGGCCAGCGGCGCCAGTTCGCAGCCGATGTGACCGACCGCTTGGCGCTGATCGCCTTGGGCCAGGCTGCGGGGTTTTCGCTGGATGAGATGGGAGCGATGCTGGTGAATCTGCAGGTCGACCGGCAGAAGCTGCTACTCAAAGCCGATGAACTGGATGCACGGATCAGGCGCCTACAGGCGATGAGCAAAGGCTTGCGACATGCGGCGCAGTGCCCTGAGGAGGATCATCTGGCCTGCCCTAAATTCCAGCGACTGATGAAGCTGTCGGCGGTGGGAGCATTGGGCGAGAAGCAGGACAGAAAGAAGGCGTTCGCAGCAGATTGAGGTTTTCCGACCCCGGAAATGGAGGCGGCCCCACCAGCCACACCCCGGCACTCGATGTTCCCGCTATGGCTGCTCCCTTCCGGGCCTGACCAGGTTAACGGGTAATCAATGCGGGGGGACCGATGGGGCCACCACTACATGCCTCGCTGAGCAGCGAGTGGCGCCATTGTACCGGTCTTGGGGGCAGATACAACCTCTGGGAGCAGAAAAAGTCATCATTTCTCAATGACTTGTCTGGGTTGGGGTGGCGCTGCAGGCGAGACTGGCGCGAGGCCTGTGGGAGCGGGCGTGCCCGCGAAGCAAGCTACGCGATGGGTGGCACCGGCTTTGCCGGTGTTCGCGGGCATGCCCGCTCCCACAAGTGGCGCGCGCAGGGACTTAAATAGTGATGCCCTGCTCGGCCAGGAACGCGACGAAGGCCTCTTCGTCCAGCACCTTCACGCCCAGCTCGCTGGCCTTGGCCAGCTTCGATCCAGCCCCCGGCCCTGCGACCACGCACTGGGTCTTGCCCGACACCGAACCGGCCACCTTGGCGCCAAGGCTTTCCAGCTTGTCCTTGGCCACATCCCGGCTCATGCGCTCCAGGGTACCGGTCAGTACCCAGGTCTGGCCGGCCAGCGGCAAACCTTCGGCGACTTTCTTCTCGCTGGTCCAGTGCATGCCGAACGCCAGCAACTGCGCCTCGATCGCGCGCGCCAGTTTCTGGTTGGCCTCATCCTTGAAGAATTCACGCACCGCATCCGCCTGCTTGGCCGCCAGTGCCTGGCGCAGGTCAATGCCGTCGGCAGCGATGATCTTGTCCAGGCTGTCGAGCTTGGCTACCAGTTTCTCGGCACCGGTTGGGCCTACCGAAGCGATGTCGAGCTTGGCGATCATGCCGGCCAAGCTGGTGCTGGCCGCGAATTCGGCGGCCAACTCGCCTTCGTCCTGCAGGTGCATGCCGCTATCGAGCAACTGCTGGATAACCTTCTGGTTGTGTTCGTCTTCGAAGAAGTTGTGAATCTCGTAGGCGACCTCAAGGCCAATGTCCGGCAGATACGTCAGCACCTGCGGCAAGGCCTGCTGCACGCGCGCCAGGCTGCCCAGCGAACGGGCCAGCACCTTGGCCGTCTCCTCACCCACATCCGGTATGCCCAGCGCATAGATGAAACGCGCCAGGCTCGGCCGCTTGCTGGCTTCGATGGCATCCAGCAGTTTGCGGGTGGACACCTCGGCGAAGCCTTCCAGGCCGACCACCTGCTCGAACTGCAGCTTGTACAGGTCAGCCGGCGAGCCGATCAGGCCTTCGTCCACCAACTGCTCGACGCTTTTTTCGCCAAGCCCGTCGATGTCCATGGCGCGACGCGACACATAGTGAATGATCGCCTGCTTGAGCTGCGCACCACAGGCCAGGCGGCCGACACAGCGGTACACCGCCCCTTCGCTGGTGGTCTCCTTGCCCTTGCTGCGCTTGACCAGCTGGGTGCGCTCGACTTGCGAGCCACACACCGGGCACTCGCTTGGCACGGCAACCGGGCGAGCATCGTCCGGGCGACGCTCCAGCACCACCTGCATCACCTGCGGGATCACGTCGCCGGCCCGGCGGATGATCACCGTGTCGCCAATGCGCAGGCCCAGGCGGGCGATTTCGTCCATGTTGTGCAGGGTGGCGTTGGACACGGTCACGCCCGCCACCTTGACCGGTTTCAGGCGCGCCACCGGGGTGACCGCGCCGGTACGGCCGACCTGGAACTCGACGTCCAGCACCTCGGTCAGCTCTTCCATGGCCGGGAACTTGTGGGCGATTGCCCAGCGCGGTTCACGGGCGCGGAAGCCCAGCTCACGCTGGGCGGCCAGGCTGTTGACCTTGAATACCACACCATCGATTTCATACGGCAGGCTGTTGCGCCGCTCGCCGATGTCGCGGTAGTAATCCAGGCACTCTTCGATCCCTGCCGCATGCTTGAGCTCGCGGCTGATCGGCAGGCCCCATGCCTTGAGCTGTTCAAGGATGCCGATATGGCTGTCGCCGATGCTGGCAGACAGCTGACCGACGCCGTAGCAGCAGAACTCCAGCGGGCGGCTGGCCGTGATTTTCGAATCGAGCTGGCGCAGGCTACCGGCAGCCGCGTTGCGGGGGTTGGCGAAGGTCTTGCCGCCGGCTTCGGCCTGGGCTGCATTGAGGCGGTCGAAGCCGGCCTTGCTCATGTAGACCTCGCCACGCACTTCCAGCACCGCGGGCCAGCCCTCGCCGTGCAACTTCAGCGGAATGTTGCGCACGGTGCGTACGTTGGCGCTGATATCTTCGCCAGTGGTGCCGTCGCCGCGCGTGGCACCCTGCACCAGCAGGCCGTCGCGGTACAACAGGCTAACGGCCAGGCCATCGAGCTTGGGTTCGCAGCTGTAGTCAACCGCGCCCGGCTGATCGAGGCCGTCCACCACACGGCGGCCGAACTCACGCAGGTCGGCTTCCTCGAAGGCGTTGCCCAGGCTGAGCATGGGCACTTCATGGCGCACCTGGCTAAAGGCCGACAGGGCTGCACCGCCGACGCGCTGGGTGGGCGAGTCGGGGGTAACCAGGTGCGGGTGTTCGGCTTCCAACGCCTTGAGCTCGTTGAACAGGCGGTCGTATTCGGCGTCGGGCACACTGGGCTCGTCGAGCACGTAGTAGCGGTAGTTGTGCTGGTCGAGTTCGGCGCGCAGTTCGTGGATACGGGTTTCGGCGGTCATGGGGTTTGTCTTCTCTTGCAAAGCAAAAGAGCAGCCTGGGGTGGTGGCTGGGGTCTGGACTAGCGATGCCTGCCCCGGCCCTGTCGCCGGCAAGCCAGCTCCCACAGGAAATTGTGGGAGCTGGCTTACCGGCGACAGGGCCGGAACAGGTAACAACACCCGAACCGACCCGCACGCCCTCAGGCTGCTCTTTCGTTGGATCTGTCAGCGCTTCTGGGTCAGCGCACGGCGCTCGAACTCGACGATGCGCTGGCGATAGTGCTCGATGGTCTGGGCGGTCAGCACGCTGCGCTGGTCGTCCTTGAGCTCACCGTTCAGTTCATGTGCCAGCTTGCGCGCGGCCGCCACCATCACGTCAAAGGCCTGCTTCGGATGACGTGGGCCAGGCAGGCCGAGGAAGAAGCTCACCGCACGGGTGCTGAAATGGTCGATGTCGTCCAGGTCGAACACACCAGGCTTGACCGCATTGGCCATGGAGAACAGCACTTCGCCGTGGCCGGCCATGCTTTCGTGGCGGTGGAAGATGTCCATTTCGCCGAAGCGCAGGCCGCTTTCAAGAATGTTCTGCAACAATGCCGGGCCCTTGAAGCCACCCTCGTCGCGGGAAATGACGCTGATGACCAGCACCTCTTCGGCCGGTGGCAGCTCCTTGACGCTGCTGCTGGCAGCGGGCGCCGGGTTGCCACGGGTATTTTCGGCGGCGAAGTCGTCGTCGCTGTCGGTGAACAGGTCGGGCTCGCGCGGCTCGGCGCTCAGGCCCAGGTCGCCCTGCTGCACATCGGCCGCGGTTGTGGCGCGCTTGCCACGCTTGCTGGCCTTGGCCGGCTTTGGCTCGCGTTCGCGGTCACGCGCCGAGGCGCTGAGCGAAGGCAGGTCGCTTTCGTCCAGTTCCGGTTCTTTATGGGTATCCAGTACCCGCGACGGGCCGAGTACTTCGGCACTGCCGCCCTCTTCGTCCGGCAGGTTGGAATAACTGCGGTCCAGACGGAATTTCAACTTGCCTTTGCCGCCGCGCATGCGGCGCCAGCCGTCGAAAAGAATACCGGCAATGACAATGATGCCGATGAGGATCAGCCACTCGCGCAGACCGATTTCCATGTAATCCCGTGCCTCTATAAAAATATGCTTGAAAACAAAGGGTTCAAAGCCCTTTAACACGTGGCGCCAACTCTATGTTCTGACAGGCGTTTTACCCACGCAATAAACGAGTGACATTAAGCTAGCACGACCAAAGACAACTTTACACCGTCTGTCGCACATGACGGGGGCATTTCGTTGGAGAAAGTGCCCGCATCGTCGCACATCACGCATCGACCATGGCCATGGCGGCCTCCACATCAACTGCAACAAGACGTGAACAACCGGGTTCATGCATGGTTACCCCCATCAGTTGATCGGCCATCTCCATCGCAATCTTGTTGTGGGTGATGTAGATGAACTGCACGCTCTCACTCATTTCCTTGACCAGGCGCGCGTAGCGCCCGACGTTGGCATCGTCCAGCGGCGCATCGACTTCGTCGAGCATGCAGAACGGTGCGGGGTTCAACTTGAAGATGGCAAACACCAGCGCCAATGCGGTCAGTGCCTTTTCGCCGCCGGACAGCAGATGGATGGTGCTGTTCTTCTTGCCCGGCGGTCGCGCCATGATCGTCACCCCTGTATCGAGTAGATCTTCGCCCGTCAGTTCCAGATAAGCGCTGCCACCACCGAAAACTTTTGGGAAAAGTGCCTGTAATCCGGCATTTATCTGATCAAAGGTATCCTTGAAGCGGTTGCGGGTTTCCTTGTCGATCTTGCGAATGACGTTTTCCAGGGTCTCCAGCGCCTCCACCAGGTCGGCGTCCTGGGCATCCAGGTAGCGCTTGCGCTCGGATTGTTGCTCGTACTCCTCAATGGCGGCGAGGTTGATCGCCCCCAGGCGCTGGATACGCGCCTCGAGTTGCTCCAGCGCCTGTTCGGTGCCCTGCTCGCTGGCATCGGCCTCCAGGGTGGCGAGCACCCCTTGCAGGTCGTAACCGTCGGCCAGCAGCTGCTCCTGCAGGGTCTTGCGCCGCACATCCAGGCCTTGGCACTCCAGCCGCAGCTGCTCCAGCTGGCCGCGCAACAACAGCGCCTGCTGCTCGGCCTGCGTGCGGCGCTTCTCGGCCTCGCGCAATTCGCGGTCGGCTTCGTCCATGTGCAGGCGCGCCAGGCGCATTTCCTCGTCAACACTCATGCGCAGTTCCAGCAGCGCTTCGAGCTTCAGGCGCAACTCCTCCTGTGGCGCCTCGCCCTCCTCCAGGTTCAGGCTCAGTTGCTCCTGGCGCTCGGTCAGCCTTGCTGCTTGCTGCTCCAGGCGCTCCAGGGCCTGGCGGGTGGAGTCATGCTGCGCACGCAGCGAGCCCAGCCGCACGGCCAGCTGGTGGGCGTGATCCTTGTGCTGGCGGGCCTCCTGGCGCACCCGGTCGAGGCTTTCGCGCAGGGCGTCGCGGCCGGCCATCAATTGCTCGCGCTGCTCGGTGTCCTGGGCCATCAGCTCCACCGCCTCTTGCAGCAACAAGCGGGCTTCGCCCAGTTGTTCGTGCTCAAGGGCGCGCTGTTCTTCCAGTTCGGCCAGTTCTTCCTGCAAGCGCCGGCGGCGCAGCTCGACCTGTTCGGCGCGCGCACGGCTGGCCGAGAGGCTGGCTTTCAGTTCACCGTGCAGGCGGTTTTCTTCCTGGCTGCGGCGCCGCAGTTGCTCGCGCTGTTCTTCCAGGTCCAGCTGCTGCTCGCGCAGGGTTTGCAACTGTTGCTCAAGCTGTTCCAACGCCGCTTCCTGCTGCAGTTGTTCCTGGCCCAGGCGGTCGATTTCCTGGCCACGCGCCAGCACACCGCCTTCGGCCTCACCGCCACGGCGCACCCGCAGGAAGTGCCGGCCAACCCAGTAGCCATCGCGGCTGACCAGGCTCTGGCCGTCGCCAAGCGCTGTGCGCTGCGCCAGCGCCTGGGCCAAGTCTTCGACAGGCTTGACCTGACCCAGCCAGGGTGCCAGATCAACACGGCCTTCGACCTTTTCCAGCAGGCTGCCGGGCAACGACGCGCTGGCATCGCTGGCCTGCAGCAAGCGCAGCTCGCCTTGTTCCAAACCGGCAAAATCGAGGCCGTTGAAATCGTCCACCAGCACGGCCTGCAGGTCAGCGCCGAGCACGGTTTCTACGGCAAGCTCCCAGCCCGGTTCAACCCGCAAGCCTTCGGCCAAGCGTGGCTGTTGCTGCAGGCCCTGGCCCTGCAGCCAGTCTGCGGCGCCCGCCCCCGGCTCCAGGGCTGCCTGCTGTAACGCTTCCAAGGATGCCAAGCGGCCGCCCAGGCGCTGCAGGTCGCCCTGCGCCTGCTGCTGGGCCTGGGTAGCCTGCTGCAACTGCCCGCGCGCGCTTTCCAGACCCTCGACCACCTGTTCTTCGGAGAGCTGCAGTTCTTCCAGCAACATTTCGCTGCTGGCCAGCTGCTCGGCCAGATCCAGCAGGGTGGCGTCCTGCGGATCGCTCCCCAGTTGCTCGCGCTCTTCGCCCAGCTTGCGCTGGCGCTCGGCCTGGCGCTCCAGGCTGGCTTCCAGCTGCTGCAGGCGCGCCTGCTGCACTTCGGCCTGGCGGCGCGGTTCGGCAGAGCGGCTGTTGAAGCTGTCCCACTGCTCTTGCCAGCCGTGCATGGCCAGCTCGGCCTCTTCCAGCGCCGCCGCAGCTTCTTCGGCGGCGCCCAGGGTCATTTCCTGCTCGGGTTCGAGCATGGCCAACTCTTCGCCCAGGGTCGCCAGCAAGGTGCGGTCATGCCCCAGGTGCGACTCGGTTTCCAAACGGGTGCGCTCGGCCTCCTTGAAGTCGTCCTGCAACTGGCGCAGGCGCTGCTGGCCGTGCTGGATACTCTGCTCGACCCGGGCAATGTCACCGGCCACCGAATAGAAACGGCCCTGCACCTGGTTGAACCGCTCGGACAACTCGTGATGGCCGTCACGCAGGCGCTCGATGCTGGCATCGGCGTTGCGCTGCTCGGCCACCAGTGCCTCGTGGGCCACGCCCTGGTCACCGATCACCGACTCGCGCTGGCGTACCCGCTCGTCCAGGTCGCGCCAGCGCAAGGCCGACAGCTGCGCTTTCAGCTGGCGCTCCTGCGCCTTGTACTCACGGTACTTTTCCGCGGCCTGGGCCTGGCGGTGCAGGCGCTCGAGCTGGCGTTCCAGTTCTTCACGCAGGTCGGTCAGGCGTGCCAGGTTTTCCTGGGTGCGGCGGATACGGTTCTCGGTTTCGCGGCGGCGCTCCTTGTATTTGGAGATGCCGGCGGCTTCCTCGATGAAATTGCGCAACTCTTCGGGCTTGGCCTCGATCAGCTTGGAGATCATGCCCTGTTCGATGATCGAGTAGCTGCGCGGCCCCAGCCCGGTGCCGAGGAAAATGTCGGTGATGTCGCGCCGGCGGCACTTGGTGCCGTTCAGGTAGTAGCTGTTCTGCCCGTCGCGGGTGACCTTGCGGCGGATGGAAATTTCGGCGTACGCGGCATACTCGCCGACCAGGGTGGTTTCGCTGTTGTCGAAGACCAGCTCGATGCTGGCCTGGCTGACCGGTTTGCGCCCACTGGAGCCGTTGAAGATGACGTCGGTCATCGATTCGCCGCGCAGGTTCTTCGCCGAGCTCTCGCCCATCACCCAGCGCACCGCGTCGATGATGTTGGATTTGCCGCAGCCGTTGGGGCCGACCACGGCCGCCATGTTGCTGGGGAAATTGACCGTGGTCGGGTCGACGAACGACTTGAAGCCGGCCAGGCGAATGCATTTGAGGCGCATCGGTCAGCCTCGGGCCAGTGCCGCCAGCACCAGTTCGCAGCTGCGCTGGCAGTAAGCGGTAAGCACCTCGCGAATGTGCGGCAGGTCACGGGCGACCACCGCTTCGAGCAGGCGGGCGAACAGGTCGAGGTAATCGATCATGTTGGCCTGGCGTTGGTCCAGCGCCAGGTAATAGGCACGGCTCATGGCCGGCTGCAGGTTTTCCACGGTTTCCTGCAAGAAGGGGTTATCGGCAAACGGATAGGCAGCGCGCATCACCGCGAAGCTGTCACCGACGAAAGCCTTGATGTCCAGCCGGTCGTGGGCGCGCTGCAGCCGCTGCTGAATCTCCAGAAACGGGCGCAGGTCGGCTTCGGTGCGCCATTTTTGTGCAACCGCATTGCCCAGCAGGATATAGAACTCGCCCATCAGCGCGCACAGGCTGCGCACGCTGCGTTCGTCCAGCTCGGTGACATGGGCACCGCGGCGCGGCAAGATCGCCACCAGGTGGCGGCGTTCGAGAATCAGCAACGCCTCGCGCACCGAACCGCGGCTGACATTGAGTGCCTGCGTTACCTTTTGCTCCTGAATGCGCTCGCCGGGCGCCAGCTCGCCGCGGATGATGCGTTCGGCCAGGTAATCGGCAATCTGCTCGGAGAGGCTGTCCGGGGCCTTGAACGTCATGGTTTTCCTTCAAAATCATTGAACTGGGCACAAGGGGCGAAGTGTAGCGCACTTGACCATTGGTCGCGCAGAGGGGGCAGGCGGTTTATTTGACCCAGCAGACAACCGCGGGCCCGGCGCGATCTATGCTTGCAATATGGGCAATGAACAGGGTTGGGCGAGACCATGCGCAATTTCTTGACCCTTGGGTCAGAAAAATATTGACCTGCTGGACAGGTGTTGCTTAGAGTCCGCCCAACAACAATAAAACCATTGCGAGGCCATCCCCGTGATCCAGTTTCTCGTCAATCAGGAGCTGCGTAGTGAGCACGCCCTGGACCCTAACATGACGGTGCTGCAGTACCTGCGCGAGCACCTGGGCAAACCCGGCACCAAGGAAGGCTGCGCCAGCGGTGACTGCGGCGCCTGCACCGTGGTGGTCGGTGAACTGACCCAGGACGCACAGGGCAACGACAGCCTGCGCTACCGCAGCCTCAACTCGTGCCTGACCTTCGTCTCGTCGCTGCATGGCAAGCAGCTGATCAGCGTCGAGGGCCTCAAGCACCAGGGCCAGCTGCACAGCGTGCAGCAAGCCATGGCCGACTGCCATGGGTCGCAATGCGGGTTCTGCACACCCGGCTTCGTGATGTCGCTGTTTGCCCTGCAAAAGAACAGCGACGGCGCCGACCTGCACCAGGCCCAGGAGGCCCTGGCCGGCAACCTGTGCCGCTGCACCGGCTACCGGCCGATCCTCGACGCCGCCGAGCAGAGCTGCCGCCAGCCTTGCCGCGACCAGTTCGATGTCCAGCAGGCGCATACCATCAGCCGCCTGAAGGCCATTGCCCCCACCCAGACCGGTGAACTGAACAGCGGCGACAAGCGCTGCCTGGTGCCACTGACCGTGGCGGATCTTGCCGAATTGTACAGCTCGCACCCAGAGGCGCGGCTGCTGGCCGGCGGTACCGACCTCGCCCTGGAAGTCACCCAGTTCCACAAGACCCTGCCGGTGATGATCTACGTGGGCCACGTCGCGGAACTCAAACGCATCGAGAAAACCGCCAGCCACCTGGAAATCGGCGCTGCAACCCCGCTCACCGACTGCTACGGCGCCCTGAACGACGAGTACCCCGACTTCGGCGCCCTGCTGCACCGCTTCGCCTCGCTGCAGATCCGCAACCAGGGCACCCTCGGTGGCAACATTGGCAATGCCTCACCGATTGGCGACTCGCCACCCCTGCTGATCGCCCTGGATGCGCAGGTGGTGCTGCGCCAGGGTGAGCGTCAACGGGTGATGCCGCTGGAAGACTACTTCATCGACTACCGCATCACTGCCCGCCAGGACAGCGAGTTCATCGAGAAGATCATCGTGCCACGCGCCAGCCGCGACTGGGCGTTCCGTGCCTACAAGGTATCCAAGCGCCTGGACGACGACATCTCCGCCGTGTGCGGCGCTTTCAACCTGAGCATCGAGGACGGGGTGGTCAGCGGTGTGCGCATCGCCTTCGGCGGCATGGCAGCGATACCCAAGCGCGCGCGCGCCTGCGAAGCCGCGCTGCGCGGCAAACCCTGGAACGCGGCGGCCATCGAGCGTGCCTGCCAGGCCCTGGCCGAAGACTTCACCCCGCTCAGCGACTTCCGCGCCAGCAAGGAATACCGCTTGCTGACTGCACAGAACCTGCTGCGCAAGTACTTCATCGAACAGCAATCGCCGCACATCGAAACCCGGGTGACCGCTTATGTCTAACCACCATGTAGCCAAGAGCCAGGCCGAGATGGCCGAACTGTTCAGCCAGCACCTGACCACCGGGGTTGGCCGCAGCGTCAAGCACGACAGCGCCGACAAACATGTCTCCGGCGAGGCGCTGTACATCGACGACCGCCTGGAATTCCCCAACCAGCTGCACGTCTATGCCCGCACCGCCGACCGTGCCCATGCGCGCATCCTGCGCATCGACACCACGCCGTGCTATGCCTTCGAGGGCGTGCGCATCGCCATCACCCACGAAGACATCCCTGGCCTGAAGGACATCGGCCCGGTGGTGGCGGGTGACCCGCTGCTGGCTATCGACAAGGTCGAGTTCTTCGGCCAGCCGGTGCTGGCCGTGGCTGCACGCGACCTGGACACCGCACGCAAGGCGGCCATGGCCGCAATCGTCGAGTACGAGGACCTGGAGCCGGTGCTGGACGTGGTCGACGCGCTGCGCAAGCGGCACTTCGTGCTCGACAGCCACACCCACCAGCGCGGCGATTCCGCCAGCGCCCTGGCCAGCGCCCCGCACCGCCTCCAGGGCACCCTGCACATCGGTGGCCAGGAGCACTTCTACCTGGAAACGCAGATTTCCTCGGTGATGCCTACCGAAGATGGCGGCATGATCGTCTACTGCTCCACGCAGAACCCCACCGAAGTGCAGAAGCTGGTCGCCGAAGTACTCGACGTGCCGATGAACAAGGTGGTGCTGGACATGCGCCGCATGGGCGGCGGCTTTGGCGGCAAGGAAACCCAGGCCGCCAGCCCGGCCTGCCTGTGCGCGGTGGTGGCGCGCCTGACCGGCCAGCCGACCAAGATGCGCCTGCCGCGGGTCGAAGACATGACCATGACCGGCAAGCGCCACCCGTTCTACGTCGAGTACGACGTGGGCTTCGATGAGAATGGGCGCCTGCATGGCATCAATCTGGACCTGGCCGGCAACTGTGGCTATTCGCCCGACCTGTCTGGCTCGATCGTCGACCGCGCCATGTTCCACTCCGACAATGCCTACTACCTGGGCGATGCCACCGTGCATGGTCACCGCTGCAAGACCAACACCGCCTCCAACACGGCGTACCGCGGCTTTGGCGGCCCGCAGGGCATGGTTGCCATCGAACAGGTGATGGACCACATTGCCCGCCACCTGGGCCGTGACCCCCTGGCGGTGCGCAAGGCCAACTACTACGGCAAGACCGAACGCAACGTCACCCATTACTACCAGACCGTCGAGCACAACATGCTCGAAGAGATGACCGCCGAGCTGGAAGCCAGCAGCGACTACGCCGAGCGCCGCGAGTCGATCCGCCGCTTCAACGCCAACAGCCCGGTGCTGAAGAAAGGCCTGGCCCTGACCCCGGTCAAATTCGGCATTTCGTTCACCGCCACCTTCCTCAACCAGGCCGGTGCGCTGATCCACATCTACACCGATGGCAGCATCCACCTGAACCATGGCGGCACCGAAATGGGCCAGGGCCTGAACACCAAGGTGGCGCAGGTGGTGGCACAGATCTTCCAGGTGGATTTCAGCCGTATCCAGATCACCGCCACCAATACCGACAAAGTGCCCAACACCTCGCCCACGGCCGCCTCGAGCGGTGCCGACCTGAACGGCAAGGCGGCGCAGAACGCGGCCGAGATCCTCAAGAAGCGCCTGACCGAGTTTGCCGCACGGCACTACCAGGTAACCGAGGAAGACGTCGAGTTCCGCAACGGCCATGTGCGGGTGCGCGATCAGATCGTCAGTTTCGAGCAGCTGGTGCAGCAGGCCTACTTTGCCCAGGTGTCGCTGTCCAGCACGGGCTTCTATCGCACGCCGAAGATCTACTACGACCGCAGCCAGGCCCGTGGCCGGCCGTTCTACTACTTCGCCTTCGGCGCTGCCTGTGTGGAGGTGATCGTCGACACCCTGACGGGTGAATACAAGATGTTGCGCGCCGATATCCTGCACGATGTCGGTGACTCGCTGAACCCGGCCATCGACATTGGCCAGGTAGAGGGCGGTTTCATCCAGGGCATGGGCTGGCTGACCACCGAGGAACTGGTGTGGAACGCCAAGGGCAAGCTGATGACCAACGGCCCGGCCAGCTACAAGATTCCGGCAGTGGCCGACATGCCACTGGACCTGCGCGTGAAGCTGGTGGAAAACCGCAAGAACCCGGAAGACACCGTATTCCACTCCAAGGCCGTGGGCGAGCCGCCGTTCATGCTCGGCATTGCCGCCTGGTGCGCGATCAAGGATGCCGTGGCGAGCCTTGCCGATTACCGCGTGCAGCCGAACATCGACGCGCCGGCAACGCCGGAGCGGGTGTTGTGGGGGTGTGAGCAGATGCGAAAGGCGGTGGCCCAGCAGCACCCGTCTGAACAGGAATTGGAAACCGTCACCCACTGACAACGCAAGGCCCTGTAGGAGCGGCCTTGTGTCGCGAAAGGGTCGCGAAGCGGCCCCAAGATCTTGGCTACTGCATAGATTGTCGGGGCTGCGGTGCAGCCCTTTCGCGACACGAGGCCGCTCCTACAAGGGGGCCGTGTCGATCTTTAGAGAGGTTGCATCATGCACCAATGGATCAACGCCCTCGCCGACCACCAGGCCCGTGGCGAAGCCTGCGTACTGGTGACCATCATCGAGGAACGCGGCTCGACCCCGCGTAATGCCGGCTCGAAGATGGTGGTCAGCGCCAGCGGCCTGTTCGACACCATCGGCGGTGGCCACCTGGAATACAAGGCCCTGCACATCGCCCGGCAAATGCTTGAAGCACAACGCACCACGCCGCACCTGGAACGCTTCAGCCTCGGCGCCAGCCTGGGCCAGTGCTGCGGCGGCGTCACCGTGCTGCTGTTCGAACCCATGGCTGCCGTGCAGGCGCACATCGCCGTGTTCGGCGCGGGCCATGTCGGCCGCGCTCTGGTACCCTTGCTCGCCGCCCTGCCCTGCCGGGTGCGCTGGGTCGACTCGCGTGAACAGGAATTCCCCGCATTCATCCCCAACGGGGTGACCAAGGTGGTCAGTGAAGAGCCGGTCGACGAAGTGGCACAACTGCCACCAGGTTGCTACTGCATCGTCATGACTCACAACCATCAGCTCGACCTGGAACTGACCGCCGCCATTCTCAAGCGCAACGACTTCACCTGGTTCGGCCTGATTGGCTCGAAGACCAAACGGGTCAAGTTCGAGCACCGCCTGCGCGAGCGGGGCTACGACGACGCGCTGATGGCGCGCATGCGCTGCCCGATGGGCCTGGCCGAGGTCAAGGGCAAGCTGCCCATCGAGATCGCGGTGTCCATTGCCGGCGAAATCATCGCCACCTACAACGCCTGCTTTGGCCAGCACGACGCTGCCGCCAATGCCGGCCCCATTGCCCAGTTGCTGCCGCCCTCCCGGCGCAGCCAAGCCCTTTGACGAGTGAGTTATGACCGTTACCCGCAAAGCCTACCGTGCCGCCATCCTGCACAGCATCGCTGACCCGGCCGAGGTGGGCCTGGAGGCATCCCATGAATACTACGAAGACGGCCTGCTGGTCGTCGACGATGGCCGCATCAGCGCCGTCGGCCACGCCAGCGAGCTGCTGCCGACCCTGGCCGCCGACTTTCCGGTCGAGCACTACCAGGACGCACTGATCACCCCGGGTTTCATCGATACCCACATCCACTTCCCGCAAACCGGCATGATCGGCTCCTACGGCGAGCAGTTGCTGGACTGGCTGAACACCTACACCTTCCCGTGCGAAAAGCAGTTTGCCGACAAGGCCCACGCCGACCAGGTGGCGAAGATCTTCCTCAAGGAACTGCTGCGCAACGGCACCACCACCGCATTGGTATTCGGCAGCGTGCACCCGGAATCGGTGAATGCCCTGTTCGAAGAGGCCGAGCGCCTGGACCTGCGGCTGATCGCCGGCAAGGTGATGATGGACCGCAACGCCCCGGACTACCTGACCGACACTGCCGAGTCCGGCTATGCCGAAAGCAAGGCGCTGATCGAACGCTGGCACGGCAAGGGCCGCCTGCACTACGCCGTCACCCCGCGGTTCGCACCGACCAGCACGCCTGAACAGTTGACCCTGGCCGGCCAGTTGCTCAAGGAGCACCCGGGCGTGTACATGCACACGCACCTGTCGGAAAACCTCAAGGAAATCGACTGGGTCAAGTCGCTGTTCCCTGAGCAGAAGGGTTACCTGGACGTCTATGACCACTTCGAGCTGCTGGGCGAACGCTCGGTATTCGCCCACGGCGTGCACCTGTGCGACGACGAGTGCCAGCGCTTGGCCGAAACTGGCTCGGCCGTGGCCTTCTGCCCCACCTCCAACCTGTTCCTCGGCAGCGGCCTGTTCAACCTGCCGCAGGCCGAGCGCTTCAAGGTCAATGTGGGCCTGGGCACCGACGTCGGCGCCGGGACCAGCTTCTCGCTGCTCAACACCCTGAACGAGGCGTACAAGGTGATGCAACTGCAAGGCGCGCGCCTGCATCCGTTCAAGTCACTGTACCTGGCCACCCTCGGCGGCGCCCGTGCGCTGCGCCTGGACGACCGCATCGGCAGCCTGCGCCCCGGCAACGATGCCGACTTCGTGGTGCTGGACTACAAGGCCACGCCGCTGCTGGACTACCGCATTCAGCAGTCCAACAGCATTGAAGAGACCCTGTTCGTGCTGACCACCCTGGGTGACGACCGCACCGTGCGTGAAACCTACGCTGCCGGGCGTTGCGTGCACCAGCGCTAGCCGCCACAGCCCTGGTAGGAGCGGCCTTGTGTCGCGATGGGCTGCAGAGCAGCCCCAGGGCTGAGTGCACATGCACACCCCTGGGGCTAACCAGGCAAACGATCAGCCTTTGACGGAAACCTTGGGCTTTTTCAGCAAATGCGAGAACACCGCATGCAGGTCGTCCGAGGCGCTTTCCTCGTCCAGGTTCAGCTTGCTGTCGATGTGGTCCATGTGGTGCATCATCAGGCTCACCGCCTGCTGGGCATCGCGCGCCTCGATGGCGTCGATCAGCTGCATGTGTTCGTCATACGAGCAGTGCGAGCGCGTGCCGCTTTCGTACTGGGCAATGATCAGCGAGGTCTGCGACACCAGGCTGCGCTGGAAGCTGACCAGCGGCGCATTGCCCGCCGCCTCGGCCAACTTGAGGTGAAACTCGCCGGACAGGCGGATACCGGCACCACGGTCGCCGCGCGAGAAGCTGTCACGCTCTTCACGCACCATCTGTCGCAGCTCGTTCAGTTGCTCGGCGGTGGCATGCTGCACGGCGAGTTCGGTGATGGCCCGTTCTACCATGCGCCGCGAGAAGAACACCTGGCGCGCCTCTTCAACGGTCGGGCTGGCCACCACGGCACCGCGGTTGGGCCGCAGCAAGACCACGCTCTCGTGAGCCAGCCGCGACAGGGCGCGGCGGATGATGGTGCGGCTGACGCCGAAGATTTCGCCCAGCGCTTCCTCGCTCAACTTGGTGCCCGGGGCCAGCCGCTGTTCAAGAATCGCCTCGAAAATATGCGCGTAGACGATGTCGTCCTGGGTACCGCTGCGGCCGGCCTTGCCGACCCGTGCAGGTTTCTTCAGAGGTTGCAGCTGTTCGTTCATGGGCTCTCGAGGCACGAAGAGAAAGTATGGCGCCATTGTACACAGGCTGAGGCGATTCCGCAGGGGGCGTTTTCGCTATATAGCCGTTGTACGACGCATTGCGCACACAAAACATAAAACATTATTTGCATTCTTTGTACACAAAAGCATAATCCATCGAGCAACTTCTTGACCCATAAGTCAACAAAACGGTCGGACGTCTGCCTCACCTCGCGGGGTCACCAAGTGCATGGCGCAGGAACTGGCCCCCACAACAACAAGAAAGACTTGAGGAGTACACGCTGTGGAAAGCCGCAAATCCGAAGCCCCTACGCTGGATCTTGCCCCGCCGCTCGAAACGAGTTGGCTGGAGCGGATTTTCAAACTCAAGCAACACGGCAGCACCGTCAAAACCGAACTGATCGCCGGGGTGACCACCTTCATCACCATGGCCTACATCATCTTCGTCAACCCCAACATCATGGCCGACGCCGGCATCGACCATGGCGCCGCCTTCGTCGCCACCTGCATCGCCGCGGCGCTGGGTTGCCTGCTGATGGGCCTGTACGCCAACTGGCCGGTGGGCCTGGCGCCGGGCATGGGGCTCAACGCCTTCTTCACCTACACCGTGGTCGGCACCATGGGCTACAACTGGGAAACCGCGCTGGGGGCCGTTTTCGTTTCGGGCGTGCTGTTCATGTTCCTGACCTTGTCGAAAGTGCGCGAATGGTTGCTCAACAGCATCCCGGTCAGCCTGCGCCATGCCATGGGGGCCGGCGTCGGATTGTTTCTCGGGCTGATCGGCCTGAAAACCGCCGGCATCATCGTCGACAGCCCCGCCACACTGATCAAGCTGGGCTCGTTGCATGAGCCAGGGCCACTGCTGGCAGCCGTGTGCTTCCTACTGATCGCCATCCTTAGCTACAAGCGCGTGTTCGGCGCGATCCTGATCAGCATCATCGGCGTCACCTTGGCCGGCTGGGGCCTGGGCCTGGTGAAATTTGGCGGGGTGATGTCGATGCCGCCGAGCCTGGCACCGACCTGGATGGCGATGGACGTGGCGGGCGTGTTCAACGTCAGCATGATCAGCGTGGTGCTGGCGTTCCTGTTCGTGCACATGTTCGATACGGCCGGCACGCTGATGGGCGTGGCCCAGCGGGCGAATCTGGTAGCACCGGACGGCCGTATCGAGAACCTGTCGCGGGCGTTGAAGGCCGACAGTGCATCGAGCGTGTTCGGCGCGGTGGTGGGTGTGCCACCGGTGACCAGCTATGTGGAAAGCGCTGCCGGGGTTGCGGCAGGTGGCCGCACCGGCCTGACGGCGGTGGTGGTCGGTTTGCTGTTCGTCGCGGCAATGTTCTTCGCCCCGCTGGCCGGGATGATTCCGGCTTACGCAACAGCAGGTGCGCTGATCTACGTGGCCATGCTGATGATGGGCAGCATGGCGCACATCCATTGGGATGAGGCTACCGACAGCATTCCGGCGATCGTCACGGTGATCATGATGCCGTTGACCTTCTCGGTCGCCGATGGCATCGCCCTGGGCTTCATCAGCTATGTGGCATTGAAGGCAGGTACCGGCAAGTACAAGGAAATCTCCGCCAGCCTGTGGGTGCTGTGCGCGATCTTCATTGCCAAGTTCGTGTTCCTCTGAACCTCGCCGTACCCACCAAGGGCGCCTCGGCGCCCTTTCTTCGTTGCTGCAGGCTGTGCCGGCCTTTGCGCGGATAAAGGTCGGCACAGCCAGTACAAAAACACCAGACGAAAAAAAGCCCGCCAGTGTGAGAGCGGGCCAAAGGACCTACGAAGATTCTTCTAGCGACCAACTAGCTTCCACGGTAGGTCGAATAGCTGTACGGCGAGATCAACAGCGGCACGTGGTAGTGCTCCTGCTGCTCGTCGATGCCAAAGCGCAGCACCACAACATCCAGGAACGCCTGGGCCGGCAGTTGCACACCGCGGGCGCGGTAGTAGTCGCCTGCGCTGAACTGCAGCTGGTAGACGCCAGTGCGGTAGTCGTCGCCTTGCAACAGCGGCGCGTCGACGCGGCCATCGCTGTTGGTCAGGGCGGTGTTCACCAGCTCCAGTTGCTGGCCTTCGACACGGTACAGCTCGACCTTGATCGAGCTGCCCGGGCAGCCATGCGCGGCATCCAGTACGTGTGTGGTCAAACGTCCCATTGCGTGTCGCCTCTTGTTCAATCTGTGGGCAAGAAATACTCGCCAGCGCACCCAAACAGGGCCTGCGGCAGGCGCGAATGACGCTATTAAGACATTCCACCGCAAAATTGTACACAATTTTTTGGACCCAGCCGTCGCACCCCACCGCACCTTGCTCACAAACGACCCAGCAGTCCCTAATACAGGCGGGATAACGACGCCAACTTCATTATCTGACCAATCAGGCAGGTTTCTTGCACTGTATTTCTTGCTGGCAGTGAAGCGACAAAAGGGCAGAAATGCGGAAAAACAGGCTTACAAAAGATTTCATAAGTTGTATACAATCAGCCCATCCGGTGGTGCGACATCCCGACGCGGCCCGCCCACCCCCCGCACCAACGCACAAGAAGGAAGACTGCAGTGAGCGCTGACTATCCTCGCGACCTGATCGGTTACGGCAACAACCCTCCTCACCCGCAATGGCCGGGCAACGCTCGCATCGCGCTGTCTTTCGTGCTCAATTACGAGGAAGGTGGCGAACGCAACATCCTGCACGGCGACAAGGAGTCCGAAGCGTTCCTCTCCGAAATGGTTGCTGCCCAGCCGCTGCAAGGCCAGCGCAACATGAGCATGGAGTCGCTGTATGAGTACGGCAGCCGTGCCGGTGTATGGCGCCTGCTCAAGCTGTTCAAGGACAGCGGCGTCCCGCTCACCATCTTTGCCGTGGCCATGGCCGCCCAGCGCCACCCCGACGTGATCCGCGCCATGGCCGAAGCTGGCCACGAGATCTGCAGCCACGGCTACCGCTGGATCGACTACCAGTACATGGATGAGGCCCAGGAGCGCGAGCACATGCTCGAAGCCATCCGCATCCTCACCGAAATCACCGGTGAACGCCCAGTGGGCTGGTACACCGGCCGCACCGGCCCGAACACCCGCCGCCTGGTGATGGAGGAAGGTGGCTTCCTCTACGACAGCGACACCTACGACGACGACCTGCCCTACTGGGAGCCGAACAACCCGACCGGCAAGCCGCACCTGGTGATCCCCTACACCTTGGACACCAACGACATGCGCTTCACCCAGGTGCAGGGTTTCAACTGTGGCGAGCAGTTCTTCCAGTACCTGAAAGACGCGTTCGACGTGCTTTATGCCGAAGGCGCCGAAGCGCCGAAGATGCTCTCCATCGGCCTGCATTGCCGCCTGGTAGGCCGCCCGGCGCGCCTGGCTGCGCTCAAGCGCTTCATCGACTACGCCAAGAGCCACAAGCAGGTCTGGTTCGCCCGTCGCGTGGACATCGCCCGCCACTGGCACACCACCCACCCGTACAAGAAAGAGAACGCCTGATGACTGCCTTCAAGACCCTCAAGCCCTCCGCCCTGGACCGCGACGCCTTCGTCGAAGTATTCGCCGACATCTACGAGCACTCGCCGTGGGTCGCCGAAAAAGCCTATGACCTGGGCCAACTGGGTGAACTGGACGAAGTCGAGGCGCTGCACCAGCGCATGAGCGATATCCTGCTCAGCGCCAGTCACACTGACCAGCTGGCACTGATCAATGCTCACCCGGACCTGGCCGGCAAGGCCGCCATCCAGGGCGAGCTCACCGCATCGAGCACCAACGAACAGGCCGGCGCCGGTATCCACCAGTGCACCGCCGAAGAGTTCGCCCGTTTCACCGAGCTGAACGATGCCTACAAGGCCAAGTTCCAGTTCCCGTTCATCATGGCGGTAAAAGGCAGCAACCGGCACCAGATACTCGCCGCGTTCGAAAAGCGCATCCACAACGACAGCGAGGCCGAATTCAAGGAAGCCTTGGCACAGATCAACCTGATCGCCCTGTTCCGCCTGCTGCAGCTGTAAGCGGCAGCCGACCCTCATTCAGTACAACGAACATAAAAGAGAGACCCGCATGCGCACCCTGATGATCGAGCCCCTGACCAAAGAAGCCTTCGCTCCCTTCGGCGACGTGATCGAAACCGACGGCAGCGACCACTTCATGATCAACAACGGCTCGACCATGCGCTTTCACAAGCTCGCCACGGTCGAGACCGCCGAGCCTGAAGACAAGGCGATCATCAGCATCTTCCGCGCCGATGCGCTGGACATGCCGCTGACCGTACGCATGCTGGAACGCCACCCGCTGGGCAGCCAGGCTTTCATCCCGCTGCTCGGCAACCCCTTTCTGATCGTGGTCGCGCCCATTGGCGATGCACCTGTATCAGGCTTGGTCCGTGCCTTCCGCAGTAATGGCAGGCAGGGCGTTAATTACCATCGCGGCGTCTGGCACCACCCGGTGCTGACGATCGAAAAGCGGGATGACTTCCTGGTGGTTGATCGCAGCGGTTCTGGCAACAACTGCGATGAGCATTACTTCACCGAGGAACAGATGCTGATCCTCAATCCCCACCAATAAGAAAAGGTCGGTCATCGTTCTCGGTGATCGGCAGAGGTACATACTGTGGAAGCACACCTTCACGAATGGCTGAACCTGAGCATTCGCTGGGTTCACATGATCACCGGCGTAGCCTGGATCGGTGCATCGTTCTACTTCGTCTGGCTGGAGAACCACCTGAACCGAAGCAACCCGCGCGATGGGTTGTCGGGTGATCTCTGGGCGATTCACGGCGGTGGTATCTACCACCTGGAGAAATACAAGCTCGCCCCCCCGAAAATGCCCGAGAACCTGCACTGGTTCAAATGGGAAGCCTACTTCACCTGGATGTCCGGTATCGCCCTGCTGTGCGTGGTGTTCTACTGGAACCCGACGCTGTATCTGCTGGCCCCTGGCAGTACCCTCAGCGGTGCCGAAGGCGTGGCCATCGGTATCGGCTCGCTGGTCGCCGGCTGGTTCATCTACGACTTCCTGTGCGACTCGCCGCTGGGCAAGAAGCCGGCGTTGCTCGGTGCCGTGCTGTTCGTGCTGATCATCGCCGCCTGCTGGGGCTTCAGCCTGGTGTTCAGCGGCCGCGGTGCCTACCTGCACACCGGCGCGATCATCGGCACCATCATGGTCGGCAACGTGTTCCGCATCATCATGCCGGCCCAGCGCCAGCTGGTGGCCGCGATCGAGAACAACCAGACGCCCGACCCGGTACTGCCGGCCAAAGGCCTGTTGCGCTCGCGCCACAACAACTACTTCACCCTGCCGGTGCTGTTCATCATGATCAGCAACCACTTCCCGAGCACCTACGGTAGCCAGTACAACTGGCTGATCCTGGCCGGTATCGCGGTAGCTGCGGTGCTGATCCGCCACTACTTCAACACCCGCCACGACAGCAACAAGTACGCCTGGACCTTGCCTGTCGGTGCCCTGGCAATGATTTGCCTGGCCTACGTCACCGGCCCCAAACCGATGGCAGTGAGCCCTGAGCAGGCCGCCGCGAAGATCGAGTACCAGCCTCTGCCGGCTACGGCTGTGGGTGGCAAGACCGCTGCCGAGCAACGCGCCGAAGCCGCCGCCAAGGCCGCCGCAGCGCCTGCCGAAGCCCCGGCCCAGGCTACGGCCCAGGCCGGTGCTGGCGACTTCGACAAGATCCACAATGTCATCCAGGAACGCTGCACCGTGTGCCACTCGGCCAAACCGACCAGCCCACTGTTCAGCGCCGCCCCTGCCGGCGTGATGTTCGACACCCCGCAGCAGATCCAGGCCCAGGCCGCGCGCATTCAGGCGCAGGCAGTGGCCAGCCAGATCATGCCGCTGGGCAACATCACCCAGATGACCACCGAGGAGCGCAAGCTGGTCGGTGACTGGATCGCCAAGGGCGCCCAGGTCAACTGATCGAGCCACAAGCGTCAAGCTGCAAGCCTCAAGCTGTACGTAGTAGGAAGCAAGCATCGAGTGCCAGGCTCCAGTGCGGATACCAAGCTTTTTCTTGAAGCTTGCCCCTTGGAGCTTGGCACTTGGATCCGAGAATAAAAACAAAACTCGAGGTGCTGCATGTCCGAGTCCCGCAAGGCGTACATACCCGTTGCGCCACCGCGCGAACCCTTGCCCCTGTTCCAACTGTTCCTGGTTGGCCTGCAACACGTTTTGCTGATGTACGGTGGCGCCATCGCTGTGCCGCTGATCATTGGCCAGGCCGCCGGGCTGTCCCGTGAAGAAGTCGCTTTCCTGATCAACGCCGACCTGCTGGTCGCTGGCGTCGCCACCATCATCCAGTCGTTCGGTATCGGCCCGGTGGGCATCCGCATGCCGGTGATGATGGGTGCCAGTTTCGCAGCCGTGGGCAGCATGGTGGCCATGGCCGGCATGCCCGGTGTAGGCCTGCAGGGGATCTTCGGCGCGACCATCGCCGCCGGGTTCTTCGGCATGCTGATCGCACCGTTCATGTCCAAGGTCGTGCGCTTCTTCCCACCGCTGGTCACCGGTACGGTGATCACCTCGATTGGCCTGTCGCTGTTCCCGGTAGCGGTCAACTGGGCCGGCGGTGGCCAGGATGCCAGTACGTTCGGTTCGCCGATCTACCTGCTGGTGGCCGGCCTGGTGCTGGCCGTGATCCTGCTGATCAACCGCTTCATGCGCGGCTTCTGGGTCAACGTGTCGGTGCTGGTTGGCATGGGCCTGGGTTACGTGCTGGCCGGCGCCATCGGCATGGTCGACCTGTCAGGCCTGAGTGAAGCGCCGTGGTTGCAGGTGGTGACGCCCCTGCACTTCGGCATGCCGACCTTCAGCCTGGCACCGATCCTGTCCATGTGCCTGGTGGTGGTGATCATCTTCGTCGAGTCCACGGGCATGTTCCTGGCCCTGGGCAAGGTGACCGACCGCGAAGTCACCCCAGGCATGCTCCGCCGCGGCCTGCTGTGCGATGCCGGGGCCTCGTTCATCGCCGGCTTTTTCAACACCTTCACTCACTCGTCGTTCGCCCAGAACATCGGCCTGGTGCAGATGACCGGGGTCCGCTGCCGCTTTGTCACCATCGTGGCCGGCGCCCTGCTGATTCTGCTCAGCCTGCTGCCCAAGGCAGCGTTTCTGATCGCCTCGATCCCGCCCGCGGTACTGGGTGGGGCGTCGATCGCCATGTTCGGCATGGTGACCGCTACCGGGATCAAGATCCTGCAGGAAGCCGACATCGGCGACCGCCGCAACCAGTTGCTGGTTGCGGTAAGCGTGGGCTTCGGCCTGATCCCCGTGGTGCGCCCGGAGTTCTTCGCGCAGATGCCGCAGTGGATGGAGCCCATCACCCACAGTGGCATCGCCATGGCCACGGTCAGCGCCCTGGTGTTGAACGTGCTGTTCAACATTCTGGGCGGTGCCGACCGCGCGGTGCACAACGACGCCTGTCACCAGCACTGAGGCAAAACCCCTTCGAGTGAACGGGAGCGGCCTGTTGCCGCTCCGGTCTCGAACCGTCGTAGACGCTACACCGTCGGCCCGCCGGAATGGGCCGCCCGGGGCACCTGCACGCCAAAAAAACCCAAAAAAAACAATAAGTCCGGTAAGCACAACATGAAACGCATCACCACGTCCCTCTTGCTGGGCAGCAGCCTGCTGGCCACCGTTCCCGCCCACGCGGGCGAATGGCTGCAATGGCACGGCGAAAGCCTGACCTACCTGTACGGCAAGGACTTCAAGGTCAACCCCAGCATCCAGCAAACGGTTACCTTCGAGCACGCCAACAAATGGAAGTACGGCGACACTTTCATGTTCGTCGACAAGATTTTCTACAACGGCATAGCAGACGCCAGCAAGGGCGTGACCACCTACTACGGTGAGTTCAGCCCGCGCCTGTCATTCGGCAAGATCTTCGACCACAAACTGGCGTTCGGCCCGGTCAAGGATGTGTTGCTGGCCATGACCTACGAACGTGGCGAAGGCGACAACGAGGCCTACCTGATCGGCCCCGGCTTCGACCTGGCCATCCCGGGCTTCAACTACTTCACCCTCAACTTCTATGTGCGCAACACCGAGGGCAGCCGCCCCGGGGACAATGTGTGGCAGATCACCCCCGCCTGGTCGTACACCCTGCCGGTGGGCAAGTCCGACATCCTGATCGATGGTTACATGGACTGGGTGACCGACAACGACCAGACCCGCCGTGGCACCTACCACGCCAACCTGCACTTCAACCCGCAGGTCAAATATGACCTGGGCAAGGCCCTGAACCTGGGGGCAAAGCAGCTTTATGTGGGCTTCGAGTACAGCTACTGGAAGGACAAGTACGGCATCGACAGCCGCGGCAACCTGGACAGCAACCAGAGCGTGGCGAGCGCGCTGATCAAGGTACACTTCTAAGAAGTTGACCAAACGCACAAGTTTGATTCACAGCGCTCCAGGACGGAGCACTTGAGGCGCGGCGCGCAAGCCAGTAATCTGCGCGCCCCCTCGATCAGGGCAGAACGGATTCTGCCTGCGTTTACTGACCGCTCAGTCAATGAATACGGGCGGTTGGCGAACGTGTTGCCAGCCTGAAAGACCCTTTTCATCCGTTCAGAACGAAGTCGAGCAGGAAGGTTTTGCCAACCCGGAAAAGTTGGCCCAACCCTTGCCAAACAGCTGTGGCCTATCGAAAAAAGCTGACTCAAAAGACAAAAAGCGCCAACAACGAGCGCAGACAACAGATCAAACAAGGGAGCGACACTCGCAATGCGTACCATCAACAGCCTGATCCTTGCTGGCGGCCTGCTGGCCTGCGGCACCACCTTCGGCGGTGACTTGCTGCAATGGCAGAACAACAGCCTGACCTACCTGTGGGGCAAGAACTTCAAGGTCAACCCGCCAACCCAGCAAACCGTGACCTTCGAACATGCCGATGGCTGGAAGTACGGCGACAACTTCATCTTTGTCGACAAGATCTTCTACCAGGGCCAGAAGGACGAGGGCAACGGCCCGAACACCTACTATGGCGAGATCAGCCCACGCCTGTCGTTTGGCAAGATCTTCGACCAGAAGCTGGAGTTCGGCCCGGTCAAGGACGTGCTGCTGGCCATGACCTACGAGTTTGGCGAGGGTGATACCGAGTCGTACCTGATCGGCCCGGGCTTCGACCTGGCCATCCCCGGTTTCGACTACTTCCAGCTGAACTTCTACAACCGCACCACCGACGGCAGCCGTGCCGGCGACAATGTGTGGCAGATCACGCCGGTGTGGTCGTACACCATCCCGGTGGGGGATTCCGACGTACTGATCGACGGCTTCATGGACTGGGTGGTCGACAACGACCAGAACCGCCGTGGTACCTACCACGCCAACCTGCACTTCAACCCGCAGATCAAGTACGACCTGGGCAAGGCGCTGCACTTTGGCGAGAAGCAGTTGTACGTGGGTGTGGAGTATGACTACTGGAAGAACAAGTACGGCATCAAGGACAGCGATGCCTTCACCACCGACCAGAACACCATGAGCTTCCTGGTCAAGGTGCACTTCTGACCTGAGCCCTCGGGGCCGCGCTGCGGCCCATTCGCGGGCACGCCCGCTCCCACAGGGTCCGCGCTCGGCCCAAGGCAGACACTGTACCTATGGGAGCGGGCGTGCCCGCGAACCGGGGCAACGCCCCGGCCAGGCCGCTCAGTTGGCCGGCCGCACCCGGCGCCACAGCTTCTCGGCCACCGTCACTACCGCCAGCACCACGGCCCCGGCCACCACCCCGGCCACGCCATTGAGCAACGCCACGGTAAGCCCACCACCGCGCCCCTCGCTGAACGCTTCGACCGCGTGATGCAGCGGCGCGATGCCATGCACCAGAATCCCGCCACCCACCAGGAACATCGCCGCCGTGCCGACCACCGACAGGCCTTTCATCATGTAGGGTGCCGCGCACAATATGCCATTGCCTACCGCCTGAGCCACGCCCGACGCCCGCTTGGTCATCCACAGGCCAAGGTCGTCCAGCTTGACGATGCCGCCCACCACCCCGTAAACGCCCAAGGTCATTACCACCGCGATGCCCGACAGCACGATGACCTGCTGTGGCAGCGGCGAGTCGGCGACGATGCCCAGGGTAATGGCGATGATTTCCGCCGACAGAATGAAGTCGGTACGCACAGCCCCCTTGATCTTGGCTTTCTCATACGCCACCAGGTCGACATTGGCATCGGCCACAGCCTGTTTGCGCGCAGCCTTTTGCGCCTCGTCGTCTTCTTTGCTGTGCAAGAACTTGTGCGCCAGCTTCTCGAAGCCCTCGAAGCACAGATACGCGCCGCCCAGCATCAGCAAGGGCGTGACCGCCCAAGGGATGAAAGCGCTGATCAGCAGGGCCGCCGGTACCAGAATGGCCTTGTTCATCAACGAACCCTTGGCCACCGCCCACACCACCGGCAGTTCGCGATCAGCGCGCACACCCGTCACCTGCTGGGCATTGAGCGCCAGGTCATCGCCCAGCACGCCTGCGGTTTTTTTTGCTGCCACTTTGGTCATCAGCGAAACATCGTCCAGCAACGTGGCGATATCGTCGATCAGTACCAGTAGACTGCTTCCTGCCATGTTTGCCTGCATCCAAATGAGTAAATGCCCAGAATTCTAGCCCAAAGCCGCTGCCTTGAGCGCCCGTCGGGCCCGGTGCTACCATGCCCGATCCCTCTTAGAGGTGGCCAGACACGAGGAAGATCCCTGACCATGAGCACCATTCGCGAGCGCAACAAGGAATTGATCCTGCGCGCAGCCAGCGAGGAATTCGCCGACAAGGGCTTCGCGGCCACCAAGACCAGCGATATTGCGGCCAAGGCCGGCTTGCCCAAGCCGAACGTGTATTACTATTTCAAGTCCAAGGACAACCTCTACCGCGAGGTGCTGGAAAGCATCATCGCGCCGATCATGCAGGCGTCCACGCCGTTCAATGCCGACGGTGACCCGAAAGAAGTGCTGAGCGCCTACATTCGCTCGAAAATCCGCATTTCCCGCGACTTGCCCCATGCATCCAAGGTATTTGCCAGCGAGATCATGCACGGTGCCCCGCACCTGTCACCGAACCAGGTGGCGCAGTTGAACGAGCAGGCCCGGCACAACATCGAGTGCATCCAGCGCTGGATCGACAACGGGCAGATCGCCCATGTAGATGCGCACCACCTGATGTTCAGCATCTGGGCGGCCACCCAGACCTATGCCGATTTCGACTGGCAGATTTCTGCAGTGACCGGCAAGGCCAAGCTGGCCGACAGCGATTATGACGCAGCAGCCGAGACCATCATCCGCATGGTGCTCAAGGGCTGTGAGCCCGAGGTGGCCTGACAGGGCCAGTGGGGCTGCTTTGCAGCCTTTCGCTACACAAGGCCGCTCCTACAGGGTTACGCGATTCCCCGTAGGAGCGGCCTTGTGTCGCGAAAGGGCCGCAACGCGGCCCCGGCTATCTTGAGCTTTACGCCGCTACTCCGGCATCCGCCAGCAACCCCACCTCCTCGATCGCACTGATCGCGCACTGTTCGTCGATATCCGACGTATCGCCGCTGATCCCGACAGCACCCAGTACCTTGCCGTCCTGATCACGAATCAGCACGCCCCCCGGCGCCGGCACCACCGGCCGTTCACCCATCCCGTTGAGCGCGGCAAAAAACGCCGGCCGCTGCTGCGCATCCAGCGCCAGCAAGCGCGAGCCCTTGCCCAGGGCTATCGCACCCCAGGCTTTGCCGGTGGCCACTTCCGGGCGGATCAGGCTGGCGCCATCTTCGCGCTGCAGCGCCAGCAGGTGGCCGCCAGCATCCAGCACCGCCACGGTCAGCGGCGCCGCGTTGATCTTGCGGCCCGCCGCCAGCGCGGCGTTTACCAGCCCAACGGCGACTTTCAGGTTCAAAGCGTTCATGAAAAGGTCCTCTTCTTGTTGTGAGAAGCCCTGAGGGCAGTTGAAAACCGATGAACAAATAGAACACAACGAGGATTATTTTTGTATACAATATTTTGAAACGATCGTATGCGATCACGCAAACTCCCGTTTTCATGGGCGCTCTTAGGAAAGCCAAGTCAACCGATGAAAACCCATTGACCTACAGCGCCAGGCGTGAATACACTCTATCGCAAAGCAAGTTGTATACAATTACAAAATCAATGAGGCACAAACCATGAGCAAAATGAGAGCAATCGATGCAGCCGTTCTGGTCATGCGCCGTGAAGGTGTAGATACCGCGTTCGGCATCCCGGGGGCTGCCATCAATCCGCTGTACTCGGCCCTGAAGAAAGTCGGTGGCATCGATCACGTCCTCGCTCGCCACGTCGAAGGTGCCTCGCACATGGCCGAGGGCTACACCCGCGCCAACCCGGGCAACATCGGTGTGTGCATCGGCACCTCCGGCCCTGCCGGCACCGACATGGTCACCGGCTTGTACAGTGCCTCGGCCGACTCCATTCCTATTCTCTGCATCACTGGCCAGGCCCCGCGTGCGCGCCTGCACAAGGAAGACTTCCAGGCTGTCGATATCACCAGCATCGTCAAGCCGGTGACCAAGTGGGCGACCACGGTGCTGGAGCCAGGCCAGGTGCCTTACGCCTTCCAGAAAGCCTTCTACGAAATGCGCACCGGCCGCCCAGGCCCGGTGCTGATCGACCTGCCGTTCGACGTGCAGATGGCCGAAATCGAATTCGACATCGACGCCTACGAGCCGCTGGCCATCAACAAGCCTGCCGCCACCCGCGTGCAGGCCGAAAAAGCCCTGGCCATGCTCAATGACGCCGAGCGCCCGCTGCTGGTCGCCGGCGGCGGCATCATCAACGCCGACGCCAGCGACAAACTGGTGGCGTTCGCTGAACTGACCGGCGTACCGGTAATCCCGACCCTGATGGGCTGGGGCACTATCCCGGACGACCACGCGCAGATGGTCGGCATGGTCGGCCTGCAGACGTCGCACCGCTACGGCAACGCCACCCTGCTCAAGTCGGACCTGGTGTTCGGTATCGGTAACCGCTGGGCCAACCGCCACACCGGCTCCGTGGACGTCTACACCGAGGGCCGCAAATTCGTCCACGTGGACATCGAACCGACCCAGATCGGCCGCGTGTTCGCCCCGGACCTGGGGATCGTTTCCGACGCTGGCAAGGCGCTGGACGTACTCCTGGAAGTCGCCCGCGAATGGCAAGCCGCTGGCAAGCTGAAATGCCGCAAGGCGTGGCTGGAAGACTGCCAGCAGCGCAAGGCCAGCCTGCAGCGCAAGACCCACTTCGACAATGTGCCGGTCAAGCCGCAGCGCGTGTACGAAGAAATGAACCAGGTGTTCGGCAAGGACACCTGCTACGTCAGCACCATTGGCCTGTCGCAGATTGCGGGCGCGCAGTTCCTGCACGTGTACAAGCCACGCCACTGGATCAACTGCGGCCAGGCCGGCCCGCTGGGCTGGACCATCCCTGCGGCACTGGGCGTGGTCAAGGCCGATCCGCAGCGCAAGGTCGTGGCGCTGTCGGGTGACTACGACTTCCAGTTCATGATCGAAGAGCTGGCGGTGGGCGCACAGTTCAACCTGCCGTACGTTCATGTGCTGGTGAACAACGCCTACCTGGGCCTGATCCGCCAGGCGCAGCGTGGCTTCGACATGGATTACTGTGTACAACTGGCGTTCGAGAACATCAACTCGACCGACGCTGCCACCTACGGCGTTGACCACGTGGCCGTGGTCGAAGGCCTGGGCTGCAAGGCCCTGCGCGTGTTCGAACCGGCCGAGATCGCCCCTGCCCTGATCAAGGCGCAGAAGATGGCCGAAGAGTTCCGCGTACCGGTAGTGGTCGAGGTCATTCTCGAGCGCGTCACCAACATTTCCATGGGCACCGAGATCAACGCGGTCAACGAGTTCGAAGACCTGGCGCTGGTCGGCAACGACGCGCCAACCGCCATCTCGATGCTGGACTGATCGCCTGACGCCCCCAGGCATGCCCTGGGGGCCTTCACCGCAAGGAGACACCTATGCCTCGCTTCGCTGCCAACCTGTCCATGCTGTTCACCGAACAGGACTTCCTGGCCCGCTTCAAGGCTGCCGCCGATGCTGGCTTCAGCGGCGTCGAATACCTCTTCCCGTACGACTACAGCGCGGCTGAAATCAAGCAGCAGCTGGACGCCAACGGCCTGACCCAGGTGCTGTTCAACCTGCCGGCGGGTGACTGGGCCAAAGGCGAGCGCGGGATCACCTGCCACCCCGACCGCGTCGAAGAATTCCGCGCGGGGGTCGACAAGGCCATCGAGTACGCCAAGGTGCTGGGCAATACCCAGGTCAACGCCCTGGCCGGTATTCGCCCACAAGGCCTGCAGTGTGCCGACGTGCGCAAGACCTTCGTCGCCAACCTCAAGTATGCCGCCGAAAAACTCCAGGCCGCCGGCATCCGCCTGGTCATGGAAATGATCAACACCCGCGACATCCCTGGCTTCTACCTCAATACCACCCAACAAGCCCTGGAAATCCAGGCCGAGGTGGGCAGCGACAACCTGTTCCTGCAGTACGACATCTACCACATGCAGATCATGGAAGGTGACCTGGCCCGGACCATGGAAGCCAACCTGAAGTTGATCAACCACATCCAGTTGGCCGACAACCCCGGCCGCAACGAGCCAGGCACCGGGGAGATCAACTACCGCTTCCTGTTCGAACACCTGGACCGCATCGGCTACCAGGGCTGGGTGGGCGCGGAATACAAGCCGCTGACCACCACCGAAGCAGGCCTGGGCTGGCTGAAGACCCATAACGCAATCTGAACGGCTGAACGCTAGCCCCCTGTGAAACACGAAACCCTGTGGGAGCGGGCATGCCCGCGAACACCGGCATAGCCGGTGCCATCCACCGACTCGCCTGTTTCGCGGGCATGCCCGCTCCCACAGCTTGAGACACCACAAATACAAAGAGGCATATTCTCATGGCTAAAATCGGTTTCATCGGCACCGGCATCATGGGCAAGCCCATGGCCCAGAACCTGCAAAAAGCAGGGCACAGCATTTTCGTTTCCACCCACCACGACGCCGCGCCAGCCGACCTGATCGCCGCCGGTGCAGTGGCCCTGGCGAACCCGAAAGAAGTGGCCCAGGAAGCCGAGTTCATCATCGTCATGGTGCCGGACACCCCACAAGTGGAAAGCGTGCTGTTCGGTGACAACGGCGTGGCCGAAGGCGTGGGCCCGAACAAGGTGGTGATCGACATGAGCTCGATCTCCCCTACCGCCACCAAAGCCTTTGCCGAAAAAATCAAGGCCACCGGCGCCGCCTACCTGGACGCCCCGGTGTCCGGTGGCGAAGTAGGTGCCAAGGCCGCCACCCTGAGCATCATGGTTGGCGGCTGCCCGAACGCCTTCGAGCGCGCCCTGCCACTGTTCCAGGCCATGGGCAAGAACATCACCCGCGTGGGTGGCAACGGTGACGGCCAGACCGCCAAGGTGGCCAACCAGATCATCGTCGCCCTGAATATCCAGGCTGTCAGCGAAGCGCTGCTGTTCGCCGCCAAGAACGGCGCCGACCCGGCCAAGGTGCGTGAAGCGCTGATGGGTGGCTTCGCCTCGTCGAAAATCCTCGAGGTGCATGCCGAGCGCATGATCAAGGGCACCTTCGACCCGGGCTTCCGCATCAACCTGCACCAGAAGGACCTGAACCTGGCCCTGCAAGGCGCCAAGGAGCTGGGCATCAACCTGCCCAACACCTCCAATGCCCAGCAAGTGTTCAACACCTGCCAGGCCCTGGGTGGCGGCAACTGGGACCACTCGGCGCTGATCAAGGGCCTGGAGCACATGGCCAACTTCTCGATCCGCGACGAGAAATAAGCTTCAAGCTGTGAGCCTCAAGTGGCAAGCGACAAGCGAGAGCAGATCTGCTTTTGCTTGCAGCTTGCAGCTCGCAGCTGTGGAGACCGCCCCTGGTTCAGCCTGCACGGAGGCAGTTCCAGGGGCGTTTTTGATTGTGCAGAACAACAATAATTGGGAGCCTGCCATGTCGGTCGATCCGCAAAAAATTCTCCGCGACCTGTTCGACACAGCCATCGCCGCCGCCCACCCCCGTCAAGTTCTCGAACCCTACCTGCCCGCCGACCGTAGCGGCCGGGTCATCGTCATCGGCGCCGGCAAGGCCGCAGCCGCCATGGCCGAAGTGGTCGAGAAAAGCTGGCAGGGCGAAGTCTCCGGCCTGGTCGTCACCCGTTACGGCCACGGCGCCAACTGCCAGAAAATCGAGGTGGTCGAAGCCGCCCACCCGGTCCCCGACGCCGCCGGCCTGGCCGTGGCCAAGCGCGTGCTGGAACTGGTCAGCAACCTCAATGAAGAAGACCGCGTCATATTCCTGCTCTCCGGCGGTGGCTCTGCCCTGCTGGCCCTGCCCGCCGAGGGCCTGACCCTGGCCGACAAACAGCAGATCAACAAGGCACTGCTGAAATCCGGCGCCACCATCGGCGAGATGAACTGCGTGCGCAAGCACCTCTCGGCGATCAAGGGCGGGCGCCTGGCCAAGGCTTGCTGGCCGGCCACGGTCTACACCTATGCCATCTCCGATGTACCCGGTGACCTCGCCACGGTGATCGCTTCCGGCCCCACCGTGGCCGACCCGAGTACCTCGGCCGATGCCCTGGCCATTCTCAAGCGCTACAACATCGAAGCGCCAAAAGCGGTGATCGACTGGCTCAACAACCCGGCCTCGGAAACCGTCAAGGCCGACGACCCGGCCCTGGCCCGCAGCCACTTCCAGCTGATTGCCAAGCCCCAGCAGTCGCTGGAAGCCGCCGCAGTCAAAGCTCGCCAGGCAGGCTTCAGCCCGCTGATCCTCGGCGACCTGGAAGGCGAATCGCGGGAAGTGGCCAAGGTGCATGCCGGCATCGCCCGGCAGATCGTGCTGCACGGCCAGCCGCTGAAGGCGCCCTGCGTAATCTTGTCCGGTGGCGAAACCACCGTGACCGTGCGCGGCAATGGCCGTGGCGGGCGCAATGCCGAGTTCCTGCTCAGCCTCACCGAAAGCCTGAAAGGGCTGCCGGGCGTGTACGGCTTAGCCGGTGACACCGACGGTATTGACGGCTCGGAAGAAAACGCCGGCGCCTTCATGACCCCGGCCAGTTACGCCAGCGCCGAAGCCCTGGGCCTGTCGGCCAGCGATGAGCTGGACAACAACAACGGCTATGGCTACTTCGCCGCGCTGGACGCACTGATCGTCACCGAGCCGACCCGCACCAACGTCAACGACTTCCGCGCCATCCTGATCCTCGAGACTGCCCAATCATGACGCCTGATAAAAAAGTGAAGATCCTCGCCACCCTCGGCCCGGCGATCGAAGGCATCGACGACATCCGCCAACTGGTCGAAGCGGGGGTGAACATCTTCCGCCTCAATTTCAGCCACGGCGAACACGCCGACCACGCCCTGCGTTACCAGTGGATCCGCGAAGTCGAGCAGCAGTTGAACTACCCCCTGGGTATTCTCATGGACCTGCAAGGGCCCAAGCTACGGGTCGGCCGCTTTGCCGAAGGCAAGGTCCTGCTGCAACGCGGCCAGGCCCTGCGCCTGGACCTGGACAACACCCCGGGCGATAACCGCCGGGTCAACCTGCCGCACCCCGAGATCATCGCCGCCCTGGAGCCAGGCATGGACCTGCTGCTGGACGACGGCAAGCTGCGCCTGCGGGTAACCGCCAAGCACAGCGACGCAATCGACACCGAAGTGCTGAACGGTGGCGAGCTGTCGGACCGCAAGGGCGTCAACGTACCGCAAGCGGTTCTCGACCTCTCGCCGCTCACCGAAAAAGACCGCCGCGACCTGGCCTTCGGCCTGGAGCTGGGCGTGGACTGGGTCGCCCTGTCGTTCGTGCAGCGCCCTGAAGACATCGTTGAAGCGCGCCAGCTGATTGGCGGCCGCGCCTACCTGATGGCCAAAATCGAAAAACCGTCGGCAGTCGAGCACCTGCAAGCCATCGCCGAACTGGCCGACGCCATCATGGTGGCCCGCGGGGACCTGGGCGTGGAAGTGCCGGCCGAAAGCGTGCCGCAGATCCAGAAGCGCATCATTGGCACCTGCCGCCAGCTGGGCAAGCCAGTGGTGGTGGCCACGCAGATGCTCGAATCGATGCGTTTCTCGCCAGCACCGACCCGTGCCGAAGTCACCGACGTGGCCAACGCCGTGGCCGAGGGTGCCGACGCGGTGATGCTGTCGGCCGAAACCGCCTCGGGGGATTACCCGCTGGAGGCTGTGCAGATGATGAGCAAGATCATCCGCCAGGTCGAGAACGGCCCGGACTACCAGGCGCAGCTCGACGTCGGCCGGCCCAAGGCCGAAGCCACCGTGTCGGACGCCATCAGCTGCGCGATCCGCCGTATCAGCGGCATCCTCCCGGTGGCGGTGCTGGTCAACTACAGCGAGTCGGGCGCCTCCACCCTGCGCGCTTCGCGTGAACGGCCACGGGCACCGATCCTCAACCTTACGCCCAACCTGAACACCGCGCGGCGCCTGAGCGTGGCCTGGGGTGTGCACTCGGTGGTCAATGACCGCCTGCGCCAGGTGGATGAGGTGGTCTCCACGGCCCTGGAAATTGCCCAGGCACAAGGCATGGCCAGCCGGGGCGACACGTTGCTGATCACTGCCGGGGTGCCGTTCGGCAAACCTGGGTCGACCAACACGCTGCGGATCGAAACACTGATCTAAGCCACTGCATAGCCCCTGTGGGAGCGGGCGTGCCCGCGAATGCGTCAGTCCAGGCAACTTCGTTGACCCTGCTGGCCCTTTCGCGGGCACGCCCGCTCCCACAGGGTCGGTGGTGAAGCAAAGAATCGCGGAAAACCGAGGCCCAAAGAGGCCCACCGCTCCCCATCAACCTCACTGACTGCCCCATGTACAGCAAACATTTCGTCAACCCGTGCCCAGACTGGGCCACGGCGTTACTCAACGGCTTCAGCCAGGTGCTGCTGCTGCGCAACCCCCTGTGCGGCCTGTGCTGCCTGCTGGCCATCCTGCTGACTGCGCCCGACCTGGTCGGCGGCGCCCTGCTCGGCGCCCTCGCCGGCCTGCTCACTGCCCAGCGCCGCGGCTACGACCGTGCCGACCGCCAGGCCGGGCTGTATTGTTACAACGGCGTCCTGATCGGCATCCTGATCAGCGCCGTGCTGCCCTGGTCGGCCATCCTGCCGCCACTGGTCATCGCCGCCGGCGGCCTGTCCAGCATCATTACCCACCAGTGGCGCAAGCGCGGCGGCAAGCTGCTGGTTGCCTATACCGCGCCGTTCGTGCTGTTGGGCTGGGGCACGCTGTTGCTCGCCGAACCCTCGATGACCGGCTTCGTCGAAGCCGAACCGCTGTACGCCCTGGTCCGCGGCATAGGGCAGGTCTTCCTGCTCGACCAGCCGTTGGCCGGGTTGCTGATCATCGTCGGCATGTTCATCGCCCAACCCTATGCGGCGGTGTGGGCGGTAATTGGCTCGGCCATCGGGGGCGGCATGGCGCTGCTCACAGACCAGGCGCAAGCAGCGTGGGTGGGCCTGGCTGGCTTCAACGCCGCGCTGGCGGCGCTGGCCTTCAGCAGGCAAGGTGAAAAGCCATGGGTCACACTGCTGGCAATTGCCCTGGCGTTGCTGTTGCAATCACTATTCAAGCTGTTGCCGCTGCCCGGCCTCACCGCACCCTTCGTCGCCGCCTGCTGGCTGATGCACCTGGGCTGCCAGCTGGCCCAGCCCAAGCAGCGCGACGCCAGCCGCTTGCACAGCTGAAACACAGCCCCTAGGCTCAGCCCATCGCACTACGGAATGAGCCAATGAACAACCCTGCAAGCCTGCGCGAGCGGCTTTACATCATGGTCTTCCAGACCGACACCGTCGCTGGCAGGCGCTTCGATAAAATCCTGCTGCTGATCATCCTGGCCAGCCTGGTCACGGTGATCCTCGACAGCATCGACGAAGTCCACCAGGGCTACGCCGGCCTGCTGGCCGGTATCGAATGGGGCTTTACCGCGATCTTCCTGGCCGAGTACCTCACCCGCCTGTACTGCTCGCCCAAGCCGCTGCGCTATGCCTTCAGTTTCTATGGGCTGGTCGATTTACTGGCGATCGTGCCGGGGATCATCGCGCTTTATTACAGCGACGCCCAATACCTGTTGATCGTCCGCGTCATCCGCATGCTGCGGATCTTCCGCGTACTCAAGCTCAGCCCGTACCTCAAGCAGGCCCATTACCTGATCGACGCGCTGCGCGGCAGCAAGCAGAAGATCATCGTGTTCCTGGTCACGGTATCGACCCTGGTCACGGTGTTCGGCACGCTGATGTATGTGATCGAAGGGCCGGAGCACGGTTTCACCAGCATTCCCAAGGGCATCTACTGGGCGATCGTCACCCTGACCACCGTGGGCTTTGGCGACATCGTGCCGAAGACGCCTTTGGGGCAGGTAATTTCGTCGATGGTGATGATCATCGGTTATTCGATCATTGCCGTGCCGACCGGGATCTTTACCGCAGAGCTGGCCAACGCCATGCGGGGTGAGCAGCTGCAGCATGATTGCCCGGTCTGCAAGAAAAAGACCCATGAACAAAGCGCGGCGTTCTGCTCGCGGTGTGGGAGTGGGTTATTCCCCAAACAGTGATGTTGCCCGATCGGGCCCTGTCGCCGGCAAGCCAGCTCCCACAAGGTGCACCACCGGGACTGAGCCTTGTGCAATACCTGTGGGAGCTGGCTTGCCGGCGATAGGGCCAGTACAGGCAGCGGAATAACCAAAGTCGTTTTTGTTCTTTAACCCGCACAAATCCAACCGCTATAGTCGCTGGCAATCTGCCCCAAAAACCTTCAAGAACAAGGAAGCAACGTGAAAAGACTCTTCACCGCCTCGCTGCTCGCCGCAGGCCTGGCCTTGGGCAACATCGCCCAGGCCGCCCCTACCCTGCTCAACGTCTCCTACGACGTGATGCGCGACTTCTACAAGGACTACAACCCAGCCTTCCAGAAACACTGGCAGGCCGAGCACAACGAGAAGGTCAACGTGCAAATGTCCTTCGGCGGCTCGAGCAAGCAGGCACGGGCAGTGATCGACGGGCTGCCGGCCGACGTCATCACCATGAACATGGCCACCGACATCAACGCCCTGGCCGACAACGGCAAGCTGGTGCCGGACAACTGGGTCACCCGCCTGCCGAACAACAGCGCGCCGTTCACCTCGGCCACCGTCTTCATCGTGCGCAAGGGCAACCCTAAAGCGCTGAAAGACTGGCCCGACCTGCTGAAGGACGGCGTGCAGGTGATCGTGCCCAACCCGAAAACCTCGGGCAATGGCCGCTACACGTACCTGTCGGCCTGGGGCTACGTGCTCAAGCAGGGCGGTGACGAAGCCAAGGCCAAGGACTTCGTTGGCAAGCTGTTCAGACAGGCCCCGGTGCTGGATACCGGCGGCCGGGCCGCGACCACCACGTTCATGACCAACCAGATCGGCGACGTGCTGGTGACCTTCGAAAACGAAGCCGAAATGATCGCCCGCGAGTTTGGCCGCGACCAGTTCGAGGTGGTCTACCCGAGCGTGTCGGCCGAGGCCGAGCCACCGGTGAGTGTGGTCGACAAGGTGGTGGCCAGGAAAGGCACCCAGGCCGTGGCCGAGGAATACCTCAAGTACCTGTGGTCGCCAGAGGCCCAGGAGATTGCCGCCAACAACTACCTGCGCCCACGCGATGCAACCGTGCTGGCCAAGTACACCGACCGCTTCCCGAAAGTCGACTTCCTGTCGGTGGAAAAGACCTTTGGTGACTGGCGCACCGTGCAGAAGACCCACTTCAACGACGGTGGCGTGTTCGACCAGATCTATACCGACAAGCAGTAATCGATTCACGCAGGCCAGGCCAGTTCGCGGCTAAACCCGCGAATAGGCCTGGCCGGACAACACACCCAAATCGAACTTTCCCACCCCTGCAGCCTCAGTTCCTTGAGTAACCCTGCCCCGCTCACCCCGGCCCAAGGAGTACTCCAGTGCTGCGTTTCTTTTCGACCCTGCTGCTCGGCTGCCTGTTGAGCACTCACCTGCTGGCTGCCGACCCCGCCCCCAGCGAAGACCAACCCGCCGAACCCGAACCAGTCTTGCAAGGCGGCCTGCTGGGCGCCCTGGCCGATGGCCTGGACAGCGCTGCCCGGCAGATGGACCTCGACGCCCACCTGGTTGACGCCTGGCGCCTGCGCACCGACCGCGCCGCCCAGGAAGTGGAGCGCCTGGTCGACCGCCATTCGGCCAGTGACTCACTGCACCTGGCGGGCAACTTCCTGCTCCTGACCCTCACCTGGGGGGCCGCGTTCGGCCTGCTTGGCGGTGGTGGGCGCTGGGTCGCCAAACGGGTGTCGCGCCGCCCTTGGCTGCGCGAGCACAAACGCGTCAGTGGCCTGCTGGGGTACCTGTTGCCCTACACCTTGCCAGCCCTGGCCAGCCTGCCCGTGACGCTCTATGTGAGCCGCTTCCTCGACCCCTCCGTGGCACGCGCGCTTGGCCTGAGCCTGGCCTATGCGACCAGCAGCGGGCTGTTCTCGACGTCGATCATCCTCTGCCTGATCACCCTGTTCGACGCTGGCCATAAACGCCCCGCCGTGGCGGTGATCAAGCGCCTGGCGCCACGGCCGCTGTTCCTCATCGGCTTCCTTGCCGCCTGGAGCGACGCCCTGACCAGCCCGCAGATCGCCCGCCAGCTTGGCGGCAACATCACCGCCAGCGTCGCGGTGGTCACCGGCCTGACTGCCACCTTCATCTTCGCCAGCCTGGTGATCCGCCTGCGGCGCCCGGTCGCCCACCTGATCCGCAACCGCGCGTACAAAGACCGGGTACAACACCGCGCCGTGCAGGAAACCCTGCGCATTTTCTCGACACTGTGGTACCTGCCAATCCTGCTGATGATCCTGGTCTCGGCAGTCAACCTGGTAGGTGCCGGTGCCGAAAGCCAGAAAGCCCTGCAGAACGCGCTGCTGACCACCGTGCTATTGGTCTCGACGCTGTTCCTCAGCACCTTGCTGCAACACTTGCTGGCCCCCCGCGAAAGCGACCCAGCGCAGCGGGTGCGGCCCTACAAGGAACTGCTGCGCAGCCTCGCCCACGCCCTGCTGCGCATTGCCATGGCAGTGGCCTTCATCGAGCTGCTGGGGCGCATCTGGGGGTTCTCGGTGATCGACTTCGCCCTCAGCAACCGCCTGGGCCAGGCGATCAGCAACTCGCTGTCGAGCATCGGCCTGATCCTGTTGGTCACCTGGCTGCTGTGGGTGGTGCTCGATACGGCGATCCAGGAAGCGCTCAAGCCAGCTGCCGGGCGCCGCAATGCCCGCCAGCCAAGCACGCGGGTGCGGACCATTCTGCCGATGCTGCGCAATGCCATCAAAGTGATCCTGATCGTGATCTGCACCATCACCACCATGGCCAACCTGGGCATCAACGTAGCGCCGCTGCTGGCCGGTGCCGGGGTGATCGGCCTGGCCATCGGCTTCGGCTCGCAGCAACTGGTCCAGGATGTGATTACCGGGTTGTTCATCCTGATCGAAGACACCATTTCCATCGGCGACTGGGTAGTGCTGGACTCCGGCCATGCCGGAACCGTAGAAAGCCTGACCATCCGCACCCTGCGCCTGCGCGATGGCAAGGGCTTCGTGCATTCGGTGCCGTTCGGCCAGATCAAGGCGGTTACCAACCAGTCACGGCAGTTCGCCTATGCGTTCTTTTCGGTGCAGTTCACCTATGACAGTGATGTGGACGCGTCACTGGCGCTGATTCATGAGGTAGGCCAGTCGATCAGCGAAGACCCCCTGCTGCGCATCAACTTGCAGGGGCCGCTGCAGGTCTTCGGTGTGGACCGCATGGACTTGAACGGGTTTGTCCTGACGGCGCAGTTCCGCACCATTTCCGGCGGGCAGTATGCGGTGAGCCGGGCGTTCAACGAGCGGCTGAAGAAGCGGGTGGACCAGACTGAGAATGTGAGTTTTGCCCAGGTGTATCCGCTGCCGGTGCAGGCTCTGGGGGCTTGATGTTGCCACTACCGGCCTCTTCGCGGGCTTGCCCGCTCCCACAGGATCACCACACATCCTAATGCTGTGGAGTACCTGTGGGAGCGGGCAAGCCCGCGAATGGGCCGCCACGAGCAACATCACACCTGGCGGAATACCAAAGCCTTGAGCCCGCCCGCCGGGTCCACATCCGGAAACTCGGGCGGGTTCTCCAGCCGCTCGACAAACCCCAGCGAGGGCGCCTGCTCGGCCATCCCCTCGATCAAAAACTCCGGCCCGATCCCCGGGTCGTTCACGCACGCCAGCACCGTCCCACCCGCGCTCAACAACTCCGGCAAACGTCGCAGGATCTTCGCGTAATCCTGGGTCAGCACGAAGCTGCCGCGCTGGAAAGTCGGCGGGTCGATGATGATCAGGTCATAAGGGCCGTACTTGCGTACCTTGCCCCAGGACTTGAACAGCTCATGCCCCAGGTAGGCCACCCGCGAGGCGTCGTGACCATTGAGGCGGTGGTTGTCCCGGCCGCGCGCCAGGGCCGACTTGGCCATGTCCAGGTTCACCACCTGCTCGGCCCCACCGGCCACCGCTGCCACCGAGAAGCCGCAGGTGTAGGCGAACAGGTTCAGTACCCGCTTGCCCGCCGCCTGCTCACGCACCCAGCGGCGGCCATAGCGCATATCGAGGAACAGACCGTTGTTCTGCCGCACGCCCAGGTCCAGCAGGTAGGTCAGGCCGTCCTCGACCACTTCGCGTTGCTGGCAGGGTTCGCCCAGCAACCACTGGCCCGGGCTGTCAGGCAGGTAGCGGTGCTGGATGATGATGGCCTGGCCGGACCACAGTGGGCGCTCGGCCAGGTTGCGCAGCATCGTCTCCAGCTCGGCCAGCTGGCCTTCGGGCGGTTCGCGGAACAGGGCGACCGACAGCACCCCCTGCAGCCAATCGACCGTGATCTGCTCCAGGCCTGCCCAGCAGCGGCCGCGGCCGTGGAAAAGGCGGCGGGTTTCCTGCGGGGCAGGGTCGAGGGCGGCGAGCAGGTGTTGCTCGAGGATGGCGATTGGGGATGTCATGACGGGTCGCAGGCTGGCAAAAGCGGCATTCTACCCGCTGAGGCCGCTTCGCAGGCAAACCAGCTAGCGCACAAATTTCAAGCCCTGTGCAGTACCTGTAGGAGCTGGCTTGCCTGCGATAGGGCGCGAAGCGGCCTCAATGGCCCTTGATGACCAACGACTTGGGTCTGAGCCACCACCCCTGCTGCATCCCTGCCGCCGCCAGCAGGATCAACGCCACCCCCAGCCATTGCAGCGGCGTCAGGCGGTGGTCGAAGGCCACCCAATCGACCAGGATCGCTGCAATGGGGTAGATGAATGACAACGCCCCGGTCAATGCCGTGGGCAAGCGCTGGATGGCGCTATACAGCAATACATACATCAGGCCGGTGTGCACAACCCCCAATGTCAGCAAACTGGCCAGCGCCGGCATTTCACCCGGCAGGCCGCCCAGCTTGGCCCAGGGTGCCAGCAACACCACGCCGGTGCTCACCTGGACCAACGCGATCAGATGCGGCGGCGTACCGCTGAGCCGCTTGATGATCAATGCCGCGATGGCGTACAGCAGCGCCGCGCCCAGCGCCAGGGCAATGCCCAGCAGGTAGTCCTCGCCACCCCCCTGCGCGGCGCCATGGGCACTGACGATGGCCAGCATGCCGAGGAACGCCACGCTCAGCCAGCTCAGCTTGGCCAAGGTGATTTTTTCACCCAGAAACAACGCCGCCAAGCCCACCAGCATGAACGGCTGCACGTTGTACACCGCGGTACCGATGGCAATCGACGCCCGCGAATACGAGGCAAACAACAGCAACCAGTTGCCGACGATGGCCACGCCGCTGGCTATCGCCAGCAGCAGCGCCGGGCGGCTGATCACGCCCGGGCGCAGAAAGCCGAACGCGGCACAGATGACCAGCAAGGTCACGGCACCGAACACGCAGCGCCAGAACACCACCTCCAGTACAGGCAGGCCGGACGCCAGCACGAACCAGCCGATGGTCCCGGAAATCAGCATGGCCGCTACCATTTCCAGCGACCCCCGGCGCAATGAATTGTCCATCCCACACCTCCTCTCGTCGATGGCAACAGTATGCAGAGGGCCGCGCGCGACCTTCCAGCCGATTAAAAAGGCGGATCCATAATTTTGCCTTTACTATCAAGGCAAATTTCGCCACCTACCCTTTGAGGTGCACATGACCGACGCCATCGACCAACTGTTGATCAACGCGCTGATGGAGGACTCGCGCCGCTCGCTCAAGGCCCTGGCGCAAGTAAGTGGGCTGTCTGCCCCCAGCGTCGGCGAGCGTTTGCGCCGGCTGGAGGAACGTGGCGTGTTGCGCGGCTACACGGTCAATGTCGACCCACGTGCCTTCGGCTACCAGTTGCAAGCCATCGTGCGTATCCGCCCACTGCCCGGGCAATTGCAGGAAGTCGAGCGGCAGATCATTGCCATCCCCGAATTCACCGAGTGCGACAAGGTCACCGGCGAGGACTGCTTCATCGCCAGGCTGCATGTGCGCTCGATGGAGCAGCTGGACACCCTGCTGGACCGCATCAATGTGTTGGCCGAGACCAACACCGCAATCATCAAGAAGAGCCCGGTCAAACGGCGGTTACCGCCGATGGGGCCAGCACAACCCTGACTGAGGGGCCGGCCAGCAGGGAAAGGGAAAGACTGACTATTTTTTGTACACAAGAATGTCACCTTAAGTGCCATTTTTGTGTGCAGTTCTCCAAGCGGCGCCCCAATACGTTACACCCCCACAACAACTAATTTTGACCATTTGATCAAGTTATTCTGCAAACCAAAAAATAAACTTGTTCAAATGGTCAATTTATAACGCCTGTATTTCAGCTAGTTATCCCACACCTGACTCAATCCTGAAAAAAACACTATCAAGAACTGGATTCTATCTGGCACAGAAATGGCTTTTGTGTGCTTATGTTTTGTATACAACTTAAACAAAACATAAATACACAATAACTTGCGGCGCCGACCCATTACCGGCCGCCGCGCCTACAACCCTGTGATGCCAACGCTGCATCGACGAGATGGCGAGCCCGTGCGCATGCCCGCTCATCGCAGTCCATGTGCATCAGGAGCCCGCCGGAATGAGTAGCAGCCTCGATCTTGCCCCTGAACAATCCGTCGTCAGCACCCACCCCAATTCCACCCTTGCCGGCCAGCATCCCGAACTGGCCCTGAGCCCACGCCTGCATAACCGCGACCTTGCCCCCACGCGAAGCGAAGGCCGGCGTTGGGGTGGCTATAGCATCTTCGCGTTGTGGACCAACGATGTGCACAACATTGCCAACTATTCATTCGCCATGGGCTTGTTCGCCCTCGGCCTCGGTGGCTGGCAAATTCTGTTGTCGTTGGCCATTGGCGCCGCGCTGGTGTACTTCTTCATGAACTTGTCCGGTTACATGGGGCAAAAAACCGGGGTGCCGTTCCCGGTCATCAGCCGCATCGCCTTCGGTATCCATGGTGCACAGCTTCCGGCGCTGATCCGGGCGATCATCGCCATCGCCTGGTTCGGCATTCAGACTTACCTGGCCTCGGTCGTGCTGCGGGTACTGCTTACCGCCGTATGGCCGCACATGGCCGCCTACGACCACGACAGCATTCTTGGCCTGTCGAGCCTGGGCTGGGTGTGTTTCGTGGCGATCTGGCTGGTGCAGCTGGTGATTCTTGCCTACGGCATGGAAATGGTACGCCGCTACGAAGGCTTCGCTGGCCCGGTGATTTTGCTGACCGTGGCAGCGCTGGCGGTGTTCATGTACGCCCAGGCTGACGCGCGTATCGCCTGGTCGGTGGCCGAGCCCCTGACCGGCTACGAGATGTGGCGCAACATCTTCGCCGGCGGCGCCCTGTGGCTGGCGATCTACGGCACCCTGGTGCTGAACTTCTGCGACTTCGCCCGCTCCTCGCCATGCCGCAAGACCATCCGCGTCGGCAATTTCTGGGGGCTGCCGGTGAACATCCTGGTGTTCGCGGTGATCACCGTGGTGCTTTGCGGTGCGCAATTCCAGATCAACGGGCAGGTCATCGACAGCCCCACGCAAATCGTCGCCGCCATTCCCAGCACCCCCTTCCTGGTACTGGGCTGCCTGGCGTTCCTGATCGTCACCGTGGCGGTCAATATCATGGCCAACTTCGTCGCCCCGGCCTTCGTCCTCAGCAACCTGGCGCCGCGCCACCTGAACTTCCGCCGTGCCGGGCTGATCAGCGCCACCGTGGCGGTGCTGATCCTGCCGTGGAACCTGTACAACAGCCCGCTGGTGATCGTGTACTTCCTGTCGGGGCTGGGCGCCCTGCTCGGCCCGCTGTACGGGGTGATCATGTCCGACTACTGGCTGCTGCGCAAAGGCTGCATCAACGTGCCGCAGCTGTACAGCGAAGACCCGGCCGGCGCCTACCACTACAGCAAAGGCATCAACCTGCGCGCCGTGGCCGCGTTCGTGCCGGCCGCACTGCTGGCCATCGTGCTGGCCCTGGTGCCCAACTTCCACAGTGTGGCGCCGTTTTCCTGGCTGATAGGGGCCGGCATCGCCGCCGCACTCTACCTGCTGATCGCGCCGCGCAACCGCCAGTACCACGATGTCAGCGGCGAGTGCATCGCCGTCGACCACAGCAGCCATTAATCAGGGAAGACTGCCCATGCGTATTCTGATCGCCAACGTCAACACCACCGCAGCCATCACCGAGGCCATTGCCGAACAGGCCCGCGCGGTAGCCGCGCCCGGCACTGAGATCGTCGGCCTCACCCCCTGGTTCGGCGCCGAATCGGTGGAAGGCAATTTTGAAAGCTACCTGGCAGCCATTGCGGTGATGGACCGGGTACTGGCCTACGAGGGCCCCTACGACGCCGTGATCCAGGCCGGTTATGGCGAACACGGCCGTGAAGGCCTGCAGGAGCTGCTGAATGTGCCGGTGGTAGACATCACCGATGCCGCTGCCAGCACGGCAATGTACCTGGGCCATGCCTATTCGGTGGTAACGACCCTGGACCGTACCGTACCGCTGATCGAAGACCGCCTGAAGCTTTCTGGCCTGTATGACCGCTGCGCCTCGGTGCGGGCCAGCGGGCTGGCGGTACTGGAGCTGGAAGCCGACCCACAGCGTGCCGTAGAGGCGATTGTGGAGCAGGCCGAACGCGCCGTACGCGAAGACAAGGCCGAGGTGATTTGCCTGGGTTGCGGCGGCATGGCCGGGCTGGACGAGCAGATCCGCCAGCGCACCGGGGTGCCGGTGGTGGATGGGGTGAGTGCGGCGGTGACCATTGCCGAAGCGCTGGTGCGCATGGGGTTGAGTACCTCCAAGGTGCGCACCTATGCCACGCCGCGGGTGAAGAAGGTGGTGGGCTGGCCGATGCGGTTCGGCCGCTAGTCCTTTAGTTGCCAGTACCGGCCTCTTCGCGGGCACGCCCGCTCCCACAGGGCCCCCACAGCCTTCAGGCTTGTGGTTATCTTGTGGGAGCGGGCGTGCCCGCGAAGAGGCCGGCACAGGCCAACACATCACCCGGGCCAACCGCTGCACTGCCACAGCCAAGGACTAAAACCCTCATGTCGGGCAGCTATGCGCTCCGTCATTCAAACCCTGGCGCACGTTACGGCTGAGCAGGGTGGCCTTGCCGTCATGCCAGGTGAGGGTCAGTACGTAAAGGGTGTCAAAGTCATCGCCACTCCAGTCCTCGGTAATCACCCGGTCATCACCCAGAGCCTTGCCGGCCACGGTGTTGATCAGTTCCGGCAGGTAGCCGTGGGACCAGGCGGTGTACACTGTCGCGTTGCGGTATTTGTCGCTCAGCAACTCATCGGCCAGCTCATCGGTGTCGTTGGCGCCGTAGTCGATGTTCACCGGCAGACCGAGGCGGATGGCGCTGGGGGTAATGGTCATCAGCGGGCGGATATAGCTATAGCTTTCGTCCATGCTGCCTTCCTCGACATGCCGCGAAGGGTTGGCGGCAAACACGAAGTCCGCCTTGCCGAAGCGCTCGGGCAGCAGCGTGGCCAGGTCCAGCGCACGGTTGAGGCCCTGGCAGTTCAACTGGCCCAAGCCCTCGCCCGGTTTCTCGGCATGGCGCAGGAACACCAGCGTCTGGGTGCCATCCACCGGTTGCGCGCGGCTTTCGACAGCCTCCAGCGCCAGCGGCACGGCGACAGCTGTAAGCACCAGGCTCAGCAGCAGGTGACGGCGACGGCGGAAGAATGTTGGCAACTTCATCAAGGCAGGCTCGTGTGGCAGAGAAAATCGGGTTACCCGCCACATCGCCCCGGCAATTGCGGGACGCCATCAGTAGTGAATGCCATCCTGGGCAACGAGTGAGGGTCAGAGTGCCCTGAACCCGTTTGGTTCCTCCCTGGAGGTGGATGCCGTTCCCTAGGCAAGGCCTAGACTAGGGGATGGGTGTTGCCGAATTGTGTAAGGCTCAAGAAACTGGCGTTGCAAAACGGCCGCTCAATCATCCCGCGTCAGCACTTCCAGCAACTCGATCTCGAAGGTCAGGGCCGAATTCGGCGGAATCGCCCCCACACTGCGCTCGCCATAGCCCAGGTGCGCCGGTACCAGCAGCTTGCGTTTGCCGCCCACGCGCATGCCCATCAGGCCCTGGTCCCAGCCTTTGATCACTCGGCCGGTGCCGATCACGCACTGGAACGGCTTGCCGCGCGACCAGGACGAATCGAACTCACTGCCATCGGCCAGCCAGCCGGTGTACTGGGTAGTGATCAGGGCGCCTTTGACGGCGGCTTTGCCGTCCCCCTCGACCAGTTCGATGATCTGCAGTTCTTGGCTCACGGGCATACTCCAACGCTTGAAAACAAAGCCGCCCTTTTCTCAGGAATGCACCGGTTTGGCAAGCGCGCGTGGTGTTTCGTGCTGGCGCTTCGACCACAGCACACCGCCCAAATGTTTGCCGAGTGGCTGCTGGCGCAGGCCTGAATCAGCTGTTCTGCTCGAAGACTTCCTGGCCGGTCAGTTCCTTGGTCTGGTTGGCGAAGCAGTACCAGGCGGGTTTCTCTTCGACGAAAATCTGCATGTTGAAATCCCAGTCCTGGTCGCCATCGAGCAGACCGACCGGTATGGCATGGAAGTCGTTGGCCTTGAGCCGGTAGTACAAGTGCGTGCCGCACTGGCCGCAAAAAGCACGCTGTGCCCAGTCGGACGAGTCATAAACGCTGGGTGCACGCCCCTCGATCAGCGGGGGCTTGCTGCAATCGACCACCAGCAGCGGGCCACCGGTCCACTTGCGGCACATGCTGCAATGGCAGGCGCTGATGTGGGTATTGTCGACGGTGACAGTAAGCCGGGTGGCGCCGCACAGGCAGGTGCCGTGTTTTTCCAGGGCCATGGCTGGCTCCTTGAACAGGGGTTGGGCCATGTAGGAGCGGCCTTGTGTCGCGATGGGCTGCAAAGCAGCCCCCGGATTGACGCATCAACGCGAAAATCGAGGGGCCGCGTTGCGGCCCGATCGCGACACAAGGCCGCTCCTACAGGCAGACGGTGTCAGCCTGTTAAATATAGACAGTTCCGCGCAGGTACAACGCCGCCCGCCCGCTGATGATCACCCGGCCATTACCCGGCACTTCACACAGCAACTGCCCTTTGCGCGCCCCGCCCTGCTCGCACGCCAGCACCTGCTTACCCAGCCGCTCGGCCCACACTGGCGCGAGCGAGGTATGCGCCGAACCCGTCACCGGGTCTTCGTTCACACCAACGTTGGGGCCGAACCAGCGGGTGACGAAATCAAAACCACGCCCTGCTGCAGTCACGGCAATGCCGCGCACATCGAAGGCCGACAGTGCAACGAAGTCTGGCTTCAGGGTATCGAGCAGCGATGCGTCATCGATCACCACCACATAGTCGTCACTGCGATACAGCGCCTGCGCCTGGCTCAGGCCCAGCGCTTGCAGCAGGCCCTGCGGCATGTCTTCGGCGAGTGGCTGCTTGGCCGGGAAGTCCATGGCCAACAGGCCGTCCGCACCGCGGCTGACGCGCAGTTCGCCACTGCGGGTATTGAAACGCAGCGCCTGCGCCTGCTCGCCCAGTTGCTCGAACAGTACATAGGCCGAGGCCAAGGTGGCGTGGCCGCACAGATCGACTTCCACGGCCGGGGTGAACCAACGCAGGTCGTAGGTTTCGCCATTGCGCACGAAGTAGGCGGTTTCCGACAGGTTGTTCTCTTCGGCAATGCGTTGCAGTACATCGTCCGGCAGCCAGCTTTGCAGGGGAATCACAGCTGCCGGGTTGCCGCCGAACGGCTCAGCGGAAAAGGCATCGACCTGGAAGATTTCGAGTTGCATGCACACGCTCCTTGTTGCCTGGGCGCTGCCAGGCAGATGTCTGAATAGGGTTACGGGCGTACCGGCGTCAATACCGGCTCACCGGCAAAGAATGCCTGCAGATTGCGCAGCACCAGGGCCTGGGTGTGTTTGGTAACGGCAGGTGAGCACGGCGTCGATTTGATTGGCGTGGCGCCGAATGGCATCAGCCCGCTGTTGGGGTGATGGGGCACGGATCAGGCGGTAACCGGCCTGCTCCAGCAAAGGCAGGTAATCATCGACGGTTTCCGCCAGTACCAGGACTGTCTTGTGCATGCCACCTCCGTTCGCAAAGGGGCATTATGCGGACTCATACTACAGTACAGTCAATCGCTATTTGCGGGTTGAACTGTACTGTACGGGTACCCCGGCGGAGCGGGGGTATTGGCAAAAGCGCTACTGCGCAAATGCACGCCCCAACCCACCTGGCACCCCGCTGCTGTCGGTTTCCTGCCAAGGGCCATTCGGGCTCAGCGACCAGCTCCAACCGTTGTCGAAGCGGTAGTAGGTACGCTGCCGGTAGAACGTGTTGGGTTGTTTATCCAGCACATAGACGCCCAGTTTCGGGTCCCAGTGGCTGGCACCGCCCGGCGGTGGCGCGAAGCTGGCCGAGGTGCGCGGCATCGGCTTGGGAATGGCCGCCGGCTTCCCTGGCTGGGTAGAAGGCTGGGCGCCGGGCAATGGCTTGACCACCGGCCCCTGGGGCGGCACCCGCTCTATCGGCGGCTCGGGGTGCTCGTAGGGCTGCTGCGTCGTACACGCAGACAAACCCAGGGCCAGGGTAATCAGGGTCAGGCGGACGGCGCTGTGCATGGCATTGCTCTCTTACGGATCGGGGCTGTCGATGGTCAGGTGTTGGGTAGCCTGGGTCGCGCTGGACAGGGGGGCACCTTGACCGATCCACTCACCTTGGGTCGGCTGGCCAGCACGCGACACACGTGCCATCAGTTGGACTTCGGCAAAGTCGGACAGTTTCATCTGCGGCATCATCGCGTCCGCATCAGACAACTCCACCTCGATCGGCAGCTGCGCCACTGTCACCCGCTTGGCCGCCAACGGCATCGGTGGGCCATTGCTGGCGCGGGCGAAGATGAACACCGTGTCGTCCGGCTTGACCTTGTCCCGCAACGCCGCCGCCAGTTCCACCCGCACCTTCAGGCGCGCCGCGACCGGCGCGGGTTCGTTCGCCCGCGCCGGCGAGCTGCCCAGGCGCTCGGCAGCGCGGTCGATGCCGCCTTGCAATGCCGCGCGCGATGCATCGCCCTCGGGCAACTGCGCCAGCAAACGCTGCCAGTAATCGATGGCTTGCTGGTAACGCTCGCCTTCGAAAGCGGCGATACCGCGCAGCCCCAGGCTGGTAACTTCGTTGGGGTCGCCCTTCAAGGCTTCGTCGGTGAGGGCCTGCAGCTGTGGGCTCCACTGTTTGTCAGCAGCAAAATACAGGGCTTGCGCCCACTGCCCCAGCAGCTCTGGCTGACGCCCGGCCAGGGCCACGGCACGTTCAAAGGTACGCGCAGCATCTGCCGGGCGCTGCTCGGCCATGTAGGCACGGCCGAGGAAGTACACGGCTTCGGCCGAGTCTGGCTGGGCTTTTACCACACGCTCCAGGCGCGTGGTCATTTCCTCCATCGACTTCGGTGCCTGGGCAAACTCTTGGGTCAGGGCCACCTTGTCGGCTGCGCCGAAATGCAGGTACAACCCCAACGCCAGCACCGGCACCAACACCGCGGCCAGCAGGGGGAATGCCTTGCCCAGGTGGCCTTGGCGCGGGGCGTCAGCGCCCTCGGTGTCGGCCAGCAGCTCACGGGCGGCTTCGTCGCGGCCCTGGGCCAACTGCGCTGCGTCCAGTACCCCGGCAGCCTGCTGCGCAGCCAGTTCGGCGACCCGCTCCTGATACAGGGCCACGTTCAGGGCGGTACGGTCTTCTTCCTGTTGGCGACGACGGCCACGCAGGATCGGAATCAGCAGGAAGCTGAGGGCAGCGAGCAACAACAGGCCCGCGCTAAGCCAGAATTCAATCATGGGTCGGTTCTTTTTCCAGCAGTTTGGCGAGACGCTCGCGTTCTTCAGCAGACAATGCATCGGTGCCTGGCGTGGCACTGCCACGGCGCCGGCGAACGATCAGCGCCAACACCACGAACCCGCCCGCCAGCAGCAGCCCTGGGCCGAACCACAGCAGCCAGGTGCGGCCACTGAGCGCCGGCTTGTAGCGCACGAAATCGCCATAGCGGTCGACCATGAAGTCCACGATCTGCTGGTTGCTCTTGCCCTCGCCCAACATGCGGAAGATCTCCCGGCGCAGGTCGGCAGCGATGGGGGCGTTGGAGTCGGCAATGTCCTGGTTCTGGCACTTCGGGCAGCGCAGTTCCCTGGTCAACGCCTGGTAACGCTGGCGCTCTGCCTCGTCGCGGAACTGGTAGGTATCGATGGCCGCCTTGGCCACGCTGGCCAGGCTCATGCCCAGCAGCACCGCTGCCAGCCAACGCCTCATGGTTTGGCCTCGTCGACCAGGCCCTGGTACAGCGGCGCCAGCTGCTCACGCCACACCGTGGCATCGACGATGCCCACATGCTTGTAGCGGATGATGCCCTTGGCATCGATCAGGAATGTTTCCGGCGCGCCGTACACCCCCAGGTCCAGGCCCAGGCTGCCCTGCTCGTCACGGATGTCCAGCTGGTAGGGGTTGTGGAAATCGGCCAGCCATTTGCGCGCTGCGGCGTTGTCGTCCTTGTAGTTGACCCCGTGAATCACTACGCCCTGCTGCGCCAGCTGGTTCAGGTACGGGTGCTCCACCTTGCACGACGGGCACCAGGTGGCCCACACGTTGACCAGTGCCGGGCGGCCGTGCAGGTCAGCCTCGGTCAGGGTACGGTCGCCCTGGGTCGAGGCCAGGGAAAACGCCGGGAAAGCCTTGCCGATCATTGCCGAGGGCAGCTCGTCGGGCTTGAGGAACAGGCCCTTGTAGAGAAACACCGCCACCAGCAGGAACACTGCCAGGGGCACTACCATGATCCAACGCTTCATGCAGCTGCTCCAGACACGCCCAGGGCTTCACGCACCCGGGTCTTGACCTTGACGCGGTAGCGCCGGTCGAGGGCCGCCAGCAACCCGCCCAGGCCAGTCAACAGACCTCCCAGCCAGATCCAGCGGACATAAGGCTTGATATGCACGCGCACCGCCCAGGCGCCGTTCTCCAGCGGCTCGCCGAGGGCCACGTACAGGTCGCGGGTGAAGCCGGCATCAATGCCGGCTTCGGTCATCATCGACTTCTGCACGGTGTACAGGCGTTTTTCCGGGTGCAGGGTGGTCACAGCCCGGCCATCGCGGCTGACCACGATCGTGCCTTTGTCGGAGATGAAGTTGGGCCCTTCGAAGTGCTTGGCACCTTCGAACAGGAAGTGGTAGCCACCCAACTCGACGCTCTCGCCCGGCGCCATGCGCAGGTCGCGTTCGGCGCTGTTGTTGCTCGACAACACCACGCCCAGCGCGCACACCGCCAGGCCCAGGTGCGCCAGCTGCATGCCCCAGTAACTGCGGCCCAGCCCCGGCAGGCCCTTGACCAGCCCCTTGTGGCGCGTCTTGTCGAGGATGTCACGCAGCCCGCCGAGCACCACCCAGGCAGCCAGGGCGAAGGCAGTCAGCGTCGGCCAGTCGAAGTCATCGACGATCAGGCCGGCCAGCGGTGCAAGGATGGCGCTGCCCACCAGCACCGGGCTCATCATGCTCACCAGCCATTTGCCCGGGGTGTCCTTCCAGCGCACCACCACGCCAATGCTCAACACCACCATCAGCAGCGCCATCAACGGCAGGAACAACGCATTGAAATACGGTGGGCCCACCGACAACTTGGCCCCGGTAAGGGCATCGAGCACCAGGGGGTAAAGGGTGCCGAGCAGGATCATGGATGCCGCCACCACCAGCACCAGGTTGTTGGCCAGCAGCAGTGTTTCCCGCGACCACAGGGCAAAGCCTACCTGGCTTTTGACCACCGGCGCGCGCAGGGCGAACAAGGTCAGCGACCCCCCGACCACGAACAGCAGGAAGATCAGGATGAAAATGCCCCGCGACGGGTCTGCGGCAAACGCGTGCACCGAGGTCAGCACGCCGGAACGCACCAGGAAGGTGCCCAGCAGGCTCAGCGAGAACGCGGCAATCGCCAGGAGCACGGTCCAGCTCTTGAACACCCCGCGCTTTTCGGTCACCGCCAGCGAGTGGATCAGCGCAGTGCCCACCAGCCAGGGCATGAACGAGGCGTTTTCCACCGGGTCCCAGAACCACCAGCCACCCCAGCCCAGTTCATAGTAGGCCCACCATGAGCCCAGGGTAATGCCCACCCCCAGAAACGCCCAGGCGACGATGGTCCATGGCCGCGACCAGCGCGCCCAGGCGGCATCCAGGCGGCCACCGAGCAAGGCGGCGATGGCGAAGGCAAAGGCCACCGAGAAGCCCACGTAGCCCATGTACAGCATGGGCGGGTGCACGATCAGGCCGAAGTCCTGCAGCAGCGGGTTGAGGTCGCGGCCGTCGGTCGGCACCTGCGGCAGCATGCGCTGGAACGGGTTGGAGGTGATGATCAGAAAGCTCAGGAAACCTACGCTGATCATGCCCATCACTGCCAGCACGCGGGCCAGCATCACCTGCGGCAACTGCCGCGAGAACACCGACACGGCAAAGGTCCAGCCACCGAGAATCAGCGCCCACAACAGCAAAGAGCCTTCGTGGGCGCCCCACACGGCGCTGAATTTGTAGTACCACGGCAAGGCGCTGTTGGAGTTGCTGGCCACGTAGGCCACCGAAAAGTTGTCGGTCATGAAGGCGTGGGTCAGGCAGGCGAAGGCGAACGCCAGGAACGCGAACTGCCCCCAGGCCGCAGGCCGTGCCAGGCTCATCCACAGGCTGTCGCCGCGCCAGGCGCCAAGCAGCGGCACGCTGGCCTGCACAGCTGCAAAGCAGATGGCCAGGATCATCGCCAGCTGGCCCAGTTCAGGTATCACCAGTGCGGCGTTCATGGCTTGCTCCCCCCGCCAGCGGCTGCCTGGCCGCTTTCCTTGAGGGCCTTGGTAACCTCGGGCGGCATGTATTTCTCGTCATGCTTGGCCAGCACTTCATCGGCTACCACCACGCCCTGATCATTGAGCTTGCCCAGGGCGACGATGCCCTGCCCTTCGCGGAACAGGTCGGGCAGAATGCCGCGGTAGGTGATTGGCACCGATTTGTTGAAATCGGTGACCACGAAGCGTACGTCCAGCGAGTCGGACGAGCGTTGCACCGAGCCTTTCTCGACCATGCCGCCCGCGCGGATACGGGTGTCCAGCGGCGCTTCGCCATTGGCAATTTGAGTGGGGGTATAGAACAGGTTGATGTTCTGCTGCAGTGCGCTCAAGGCAAAGCCGACGGCAACCCCGACGCCGACCAACAGGCCGGCGATGAGCAACAGGCGTTTCTTGCGCTGCGGATTCACTGGTTGTTCTCCCGGCGCAAACGGCGCGCCTCTTCTTGCAGGTAGCGACGGCGAGCCAGCAGCGGCGCGGCGACATTCAGCGCCAGCACCACTAGGCAGATGCCATAGGCCGACCACACGTACAGGCCGTGGTGGCCCATGGCAAGGAATTCGCCGAAGGTGGCAAAGCTCATGGTGCGGCCCTCCGCCCAAGGCTGTTCAAGACTTCGTCCTTGACCCAACTGGCGCGCGCCTCGCGCTTTAGCACTTCCAGGCGCATGCGCAGCAGCAGCACAGCGCCGAAGAAGCAGTAGAAACCCAGCGCCGTGCACAGCAGCGGCAGCCACATTTCTGCCGGCATCGCCGGTTTTTCGGTGAGGGTGAAGGTGGCGCCCTGGTGCAGCGTGTTCCACCACTCCACCGAGTACTTGATGATCGGGATGTTCACCACGCCGACGATCGCCAGCACCGCACAGGCTTTGGCTGCGCTGTCACGATTACTGATCGCCTGGCCCAGCGCAATAATGCCGAAGTACAGGAACAGCAGGATAAGCATGGACGTAAGTCGGGCATCCCACACCCACCAACTGCCCCAGGTCGGCTTGCCCCAGATGGCACCGGTGACCAGCGCCACCGCGGTCATCCAGGCGCCGATCGGGGCGGCACATTGCAGGGCGACATCGGCCAGCTTCATCTTCCACACCAGCCCCACCACCCCGGCCACGGCCAGCAGCACATAGCAGGACTGCGCCAGCATCGCCGCCGGCACGTGGATATAGATGATGCGGAAGCTGTTGCCTTGCTGGTAGTCCTGGGGGGCGAAGGCCAGGCCCCAGGTGATGCCGACCAGCAGCAGAAGCACGGCGGCAGTGGCCAGCCATGGCAGCATGCGGCCGCTGATGGCATAGAACCATTTCGGGGAGCCCAGCTTGTGGAACCACGTCCAGCTTATTTTCATCAGGGTACATCCAGGGTATTTGCCGGGCTTGAGAGCCCGGGACTCGTTATTCGCCGACGCTGATCTTCAGCCCGGCCGCTATCGCAAAGGGTGCCAGGGTCACGGCCAGGGCGGTGAGGCTGGCGAGCCAGAGCAAATGGCCGGTTGCCGGCATATTCTGCAACGCCGCTTGCAACGCACCACTGCCCAGGATCAATACAGGGATATACAACGGCAAAATCAGCAACGCCAGTAACAAACCACCGCGCTTGAGGCCAACGGTCAGCGCCGCGCCTACCGCACCCAGCAAGCTCAGCACTGGCGTACCCAGCAGCAGTGAAGCAAGCAGCACCGGCAGGCAGTGGCCGGGCAAGCCCAGCATCAAGGCCAGCAGCGGCGCCAACAATACCAGCGCCAGCCCGGAAAAGATCCAGTGCGCCAGCACCTTGGCCAGCACCAGCAGCGCCAGCGGGTGCGGCGACAGCACCCACTGCTCCAGCGAGCCGTCCTCGAAATCACTGCGGAACAGGCCGTCCAGGGACAGCAGCACCGCCAGCAACGCGGCCACCCACACCAGGCCCGGCGACAAGGTTTGCAACAATTGGCTCTCGGGGCCAACCGCCAGCGGGAACAGGGCCACGACGATGGCGAAGAACACCAGCGGGTTGGCCAATTCGGCCGGGCGCCGGAACAACAGGCGCGCTTCACGGCGCAGCAACAGGATGAATACGCTCATGCCGCCCATTGCCCCAGGTTCAGTTCACGGTAACCGCCTGGCTTGCGCGTCAGCGTATGGTGGGTGGTCAGCACGACGGTGCCGCCTTGCTCGCAGTGCGCCGCCAGGTGTGCTTCCAGTTGCGCCACGCCTTGCTTGTCGAGGGCGGTGAACGGCTCATCGAGAATCCACAGCGGCGGCCCGGCCAGGTGCAAGCGGGCCAGGGCCACGCGGCGCTGCTGGCCGGCCGACAGGGTGTGGCAAGGCACGTCTTCGAACCCGCGCAGGCCCACCGCCGCCAGCGCTGCCCAGATAGCGTCGCGGCTGGCCGGTTGATGCAGGGCGCACAGCCAGGTGAGGTTTTCCTCGGCGGTCAGCAGGTCCTTGATGCCGGCGGCATGGCCAATCCATAGCAGGAGGCTGGCCATGGCATGACGCTGCTCAGCCAACGGCTTGCCCCCCAGCAGGATCTGCCCGGCGGTTGGCTGCATCAGCCCGGCCAACAGGCGCAGCAGGCTGGTCTTGCCACTGCCGTTGGGCCCACTGATCTGCAGCATGTCGCCCGCGCCCAGCTCGAAATCGAGTTGCTCGAACAGCAGGCGCCAGTCGCGCTCGCAGGCCAGGCCTGCGGCTTGGAGGTGGAAGGTCACGGTTTCGCCTTATGTGTAGAGGGCCTCAGGTCGGTGTTGCCTGTTTGGCAGGCGAGCCAACCTGAAGCCCGTGTCTCAAGTCGCCCGGTGCGCTGCCGTTATACTGGCAACCACGGGCGGTCGGCATTATTGCACGCGCCGCTGCGCTGCCAAGAGGCCGGGTCCGACAGGTTGTATACAATCATGACTGAAATCAATAGTCTCGGCGCACAAACTGCGCTTGGCAACCAAGCCACCAAGGCGGCCATGACCGGCGAGGTCCTGCGCCTGGTCCAGCCCCAGCCCGGTTTGCTGGCGCCCGGCGAAACCGCGCAAGCCCAAGTGCTGGCGTTGCGTCAGAGCGGCCAGGAGTTCCGGCTGCTCCTGCGGCTGGTCCAGGCCAACGGCGCACAGACCCAGCTGCAGGCCAGCGCCGGCCAACCCCTGGCCCCAGGTAGCCAGGTTACCGTCAGCCAGACCGAAGGCAATCGCCTGGCCATTTTATTGCAGCAGGCCACTGCCAGCCAGGTCGCCACCCTGACCCGCCTGGATACCCGCGAGGTACCTGTCGGCACGCTCCTGCAAGGCAAGGTCCTGACCAACCAGGCATTGGCCCAGGCGCCTGGGCAGGCGCCGGTCTATCGGGCACTGATCAGTTTGCTCAACAGCGCCCAGGCCGGCGCCACCCTGAGCGTCGACAGCCCGCGCCCGCTGGCCGTTGGCAGCCTGCTCAGCGCGCTGGTACAAGGTGATCAGTCACTGCGCTTCGTGCCACTGAGTGGCAGGCAGGACCAACTGAGCATCGCTCAGCAGCTAATGACCCAACAGAACCGCCAGGCCTCGCTGCCCAGCCTGCTCGACGCGCTGCAGCAGCTCACCCGCAGCGCCGATGCCCCTGGCGACCTGCGCGCCAGCGCCGAACGCCTGCTGGCCGGCCTGCCGGACGTACGGCAACTGGCGGACGCCAAAGGCGTGGCACAAGCCCTGAGCAACAGCGGCGCCTTCCTTGAAGCAAAATTGCTGGGGGGCTACCCAGCCGCTGTCGCCACCGACCTCAAGGCCCACCTGCTGCGGCTGGTGGCGCAGGCACCGAACCTGCCGCCCGGCACGCCAAGCCTGGCTCCGGACAGCCTAGCCGTGACCATGCCCGCCGTGGCACGCGGAGCCCTGGGCCTGCTCGAACGGGTCAGCCCCAAGCCACAGCCTGGGGCATTCCCGCTGCCGTCGCGGTTGCTGAACGCGCTGGAAGACGAAGGCGACCTGCAACAGCTGCTGCGCCTGGCCGCAGCGGCCATTTCCCGCCTGCAGAGCCACGCCATGAGCAGCCTGCAACAAAGCGGCACACTGGAAAACGGTAACCTGCAGACCACGTGGCAAACCGAAGTGCCGATTCGCCACGGCCAGGAGTTCATTCCCCTGCAGGTCAAACTGCAGCGCGAAGAAACGCCACGCCAGCAGGCCGATCGTGAACATGAAGCAGCAGACTCGCTGCGAGCCCTTTGGCGTATCGACCTGGCTTTCGACCTGCCCCCGCTGGGCCCCATGCAGGTCCAGGCCCAGTTGAATCAAGGGCAGCTGTCGGGCCAGCTGTGGGCCGAGCGCGAGCCGACCGCGCGCCTGATCGACAGCCAGCTGGGCAGCCTGCGCGAACGCTTGCTTGCCCGCGGCCTGGAGGTCGGCGACCTGGAATGCCGCGCGGGCATCCCACCGCAAGGGCCCCGTACCCGAGTAGAACAACGCTGGGTGGACGAAAACGCATGAACGACCGACAACCCCGCCAGGCCATTGCCTTGAGCTACGATGGCCAGCAGGCGCCGAGCCTGACGGCCAAAGGTGACGACAGCGTAGCCGAGGCCATACTGGCCCTGGCCCGCGAGCACGACGTTCCGATCTATGAAAACGCCGAGCTCGTACGCTTGCTGGCGCGCCTGGAACTGGGCGAGCAGATCCCCGAGGCGCTGTACCTGACCATCGCCGAAATCATCGCCTTTGCCTGGCAACTGCGTGGCAAGGTGCCCGTGGGCTTCGACGACGAACCGCCGGGCGAGCGCGACATTACCCCTGCGCCTTCGCCGATGAACGTGCTGCCAGGGGATGACAGCATTAATTAGCACTTGACCGGTGTGCCCGCTGGCTACCCTGCAACGCCCGATAGCCACGGACACCCAACGATGAACTTCCCACAACCCATGAAGCAGCGCCTGTTGCACAGTGCGCTGGCCCAGATGCCGCGCCCCGATACATTGGCCGACAAGCTATTGCGCGACTGGCTTGCGCCACGCGGTGTGTCCCTGTCACCCGCTGACATAGACGTCGTCACCTTCCACTACCAGGACGCGGAGCGCGAAGAGGGCCAACCTTGGCGACCTCCGCAGGCCAAGGTGATTCAACGCACCAGCCTGACCGATGCCCTGCTGGCCAACTGGCAAGGTGAACCGAGTACAGGCAGCGGGGGGCTTCACATTGGCGATTGGGCGGGTATTGCCCCGCTGCATGCGGTGACATTTGTCGACCGTATGCGGCCACCTCCCCTGCTTTCCAACGCGATGTCCTACCTGGTCTTCAACGGCCTGTACCGACGTACCGCGAATCAGGAGCTCAGCCCGGCGACACTGCTGCCCATCCGTGCCGAAGTTTTTCAGGACTATGTGTGGGGCTTGCACCTGCACGAACGGCTGAAGGCCCAACTGGACAGCTACTGGCAGCAAAGTCGGAAAGAATACGCACGCGCACTGGAAATGGCCTTCATCACCGCCTGCAACAAGCAGGTCAACGAGGGCAGCCTCAGTGTCCCTGCCTGGCGCCTTGCCTGGCAGGCCGCCGGCCTGTTGCCCCTGGATACACGGGCGATAACCACCCGCCTGCTGAATGTGTACGGTTATCACAGTACATCGATCATCTACATCAAGGCCGACGACAGCAGCACCGTCGTCCTTTATATGCCGGGCAACGCGTCGCCCCTGCACGAATTCCCGGACCTGTCTGCGCTCAAGCACTGGTTTGCCGAGCAATGCAAAGACCCAGAACGCCGCGAGTGGCTACAACAATGTTTCTCACCCGCGGACTGGAAGGACGGGCTGGAATTCAGCGGCCTCATCACGGCCTTGAAAGGGCTGGGCTGCTATCCCGCCGCGCATACCCTGCCCGACGATCATCCCGGCTTTGCCACCAGTGGTACATGGGCCCCTGAAGATACCATCGAGTTTGGCTCGCCAACCACCAGCTTACCTATCACAGGTAACCTGTTCGATCACTTGGCCAATCGCCAGAAGCAGCGCAGCTACGACGACCTGGATTACCGCGTCATCACCAACCGCCAGGTCGTCAAGACGCATTGGGGCAGCTACCTGAACGTTGCCCAGTGCTTGCTGGCACCTTTATGCGTGGTGGTGCCCGAGCTCCTTGCGGTGATGGTGCTGGGCGGCGTGGCACAGTTCAGCCTGGGCATGGACCAGGTGATCAACGGCCACTCGCTGGACGAGAAAGTCGAAGGGGTCGAGAACCAGGTCTTCGGCCTGTTCAATGCCTTGCCCTTGCCTATCGGCATCGCCCGCGCCAGCCAGGCGTTTCACTACCGTTTGCCAGGTTTGCTACGGCCGTCCCAGTTGGCGGATGTGCTGGGCGAAGCGGCCAATGTAACCGTGCCGACGGATGCGTTGCAGTTGATACCGGCACAAGCAGCGTTTCGTGAAACGGTACAGATTCCGACAGGCTCACAAAGGGTGTTAGTGACGCACGTCGGGGATGATATGGGCCACTATTTCGAGGGTGCATTCCAGTCGTCTCAAGGGATCAAAATGCAGCCTGTGGTGTACGATTTGCACACCAACAGTTTTATCAAACTCTCTGAATACAAGCAGGCAACGCCTGAGCGCTGGAAGATTGACACCGGCGAACCAGCGGGGCTAGTGCGCGTTGCCAATGCCCAGCGGGTCGTCACCGACGCACAGCGCATGTTCACCCTCCGGCAGTTGGGCATCGAACTGGATCTACCCATCGACTACACGTACTTCAACACCCTGGAACGTACGCCGATTCCGCGCATCGTTTCCAGCATTTGGGTGGGTGACAAGGCCATTTCCCCTGTTTTCCTGGAGGCGCTCGTACACAATGCCCAAGCGCTGGAAAACAGTGATTACCAGTACCAACTGTTCCTCTCGCGGCAAAGCCCCAGGGCCTATGACGCCAACCTTACGCTGCTCAGGAGCAGGACACTTCACATGAGCGTCCTGACGCTCGAGGATCAACCGTTCTACCAAGAGTTCACGCGGTCGCCCTATTTCGCCCAGTACCAGGCAGCACTTGGAATTACCAACCCAGGCATCACCAATTACAGCTCGGCCAGCGACATTCTGCGCTACCGCATGCTCAAGCACATCGGTGGTTTCTATCTGGATGCCGACGACCGCGTGCTCAACGCCGCTTCGGGGCCAGGCACCTCGCCGCTGACCAACCAGACCTTGCGAACGACCACCAATGGCTTGCTCCTGTACCCCCCGGTTTCCAATGATCAACTGGGTTTCTACGTCAAGTACAACAACAGCATGATCGGCAGCCACCCCGGCAACCCCACACTGGACGCCATTTCCGAGGCAATCCTGCAACGGTTCCAGCTAGACCCCACGTTTTACACTGAACGGCCCGATCGGGTATTCAACCCTGTAGGCTTCAACGCTTATGCTCGCCGCCTCTGCCGCCTGACCGGGCCTGGGGTGCTCAATGATGTGATCGACGCGCAGCTGCCCTGGCTTAGGCAGTTACGCGGCATGTGCAGACTGCTGATTTCGCCTCTCTACGACCTGCACGGCACCCTCGACACGAGCCAGTTGACCCAACTGATTCGTGAGCATGTGCCGCTGGACCGGTTCTTCGAGGCAGGTCGGGCGCATAGCTGGGAACACAACTGAAGGGCCATAGCAGGCGTATGTAGTTATCTACCACTGGCGTGCAGCAGCATCCTGCAACCTTGCAGCTCCCACTCACGCAAGGTAACCACGATGCGCACTACCGGGATCAACGCCACTGGCGTGCACTATGTCCGCGATCATTTGAACCATGTCCCTCGGCCCGATCGCCAGGCCAGCCAGGCCGTGAAGCAATGGTTCGCCGAGCAGGGCCATGACCTCGACCCCGACCGGGTCGATGTGGTGACCCTGCACTACCGTTCCGACCGCAAAGGCGGCAGCCTGGCAGAGGTCAGGCAATGCATCAGCCTAAGCCAGGCCGTGCTCAGCAACTGGCAGGGCGAAAGCAATAACGACCTGTTCGGCGCCTTGTTCCGTGCGCCCTGGGCCGGCACTTTGCCAGAAGGCCCGGTGCGGATCGTCAACGCCCTGCCCGCCCGGGGTTTCAACCACTATGGCGCCGAATTTTCGGTCTTCAATGGGCTGTTCCTGCGTACCGAACCACCGCGCTATGACGCCACTACCCATGTGCCGGTAGCCGCCGAAAGTTTCCAGCAATTCATCGAGAACCTGGACTTCCAGGCACCCTTCGAGAACACCCTGCACACCTACTGGCGCGAGCACATGAGCGCACACCGCCTGGCGTGCAAGCTCAATTTCATTGCCGCCTGCAACAAGCAGGTCAGCGAAGGCAGCCTCAGCGAAGCCGCACGGAAGTTGCTGTGGCAAGCCGCCGAGTTGATGCCGCGGGTCGACAAGCTGCGCATGAGCACCCTGAGCATCTATGGCTACGCCGCCACCGACCTGCTTTACCTGTGCAACCCAAGCACGGACCTGACAGTGCTCTACATACCCGGCAACAGCTCACCCTTGCTGGAGTTCGCCAGCGAAAATGCGCTGAAGGACTGGGTCGGCGAGCAGTGCAAAGACCCACTCAAGCGTGAAGCCCTGAAACAGCATTTCCGGCTAGCGGACAGGCCACAGGGCGTGGATTTCAGCGGGCTGGATACCGCACTCGACGGGCTGGCCGAGTACCCCCGGCGCCACGTGTTGCCGCCGGAACACGGCATGTTCAACGATGATGGCATCTGGCCGCCGCGCACCTACGTCAACTACCGGCCAAGCCGCTACAACCCGAGGATCACCGGCGACTTGTTCCAGGCGCTGGCCGAGCGCCAACGCCAACGCAGCTTCGATGACGCCGACTTCATCATCACCAGCGACAGCCAGGTCAGCAAAGCCAAGTGGCGGGGCTACCTGCTCACCACCCTCAACTTGCTGGCACCGCTGTGCCTGGTGGTGCCCGGCCTGGCGCCGGTGTTGGCGCTCGGCGGCATTGCGCAGTTGGGCCTTGGCCTGGATGAGGCGATCAATGGCAAGACCCTGCAGGCACGGCAGGACGGTGTCGCCAACATCACCTGGGGGCTGTTCAATGCTGTGCCATTGCTGTTGACTGGGGCGTCCAAAGCCTCGGCACTGTTCGCGTTCAAAAGCGAAGGCTTCGTGCCGCCGATTCGGCTCAACGACCAGATCGGTTACCCAATGAGCCCGGTGCGCGCCCCCGTACTGCTGGCCCCGGCGCCCGAAGGTGCGCCCTACTTCCATATCTGCGAACCGATCCCGCCGCTGCCGCAAGCAGACCCGCTCACCGCCGAGGCCGTGATCCGCAGGCCGAGGTACAACGGCATGCCGGACACCCTGGAATCGGTGATCGACGACTACATCAAGGAGGTGGTGTATGACCTTGAACGGGATGCCTTCATCCTGGACGAGGACATCAACGACGTTGAGCCCGTTGGCTACGTGGCAAGCCCTGATGCTCGCGGCCTGGTACCCGAGCCCCGCGAGCGCGTAGTCACCGATGCGATGCGCACTGCCACCCTGCGCGCGCTGGGTATCGACCTGGTGCTGCCAAGCGAAATACCACGCGCACCCGCCAACAGCATGCCCATCCCCAAGCGGATTTCCTGTCTCTGGGTAGGTGACAAGACCTTGCGCCCGGCCTTGCTGAGCAACCTTGCCCACAATGTCGCGGCGCTGGAAAACAGTGATTACAGCCTGCGCCTGTTCCTGTCCACGGCCAACCCTGGCGCCTACGAAGAAAACCTGCGCCTGCTGGCCGAACAGACGCCGGGGCTGCAGGTGCTACCCCTGGAAGAACAGGCGTTCTTCAGGGCATTCCAGCAGACCAAGTACTATGCCCAGTACGACGCGGCGCTGGACGGCAATGGTGGCGTGGCCACCAACTATGCGTCGGCGAGCGATGTGCTGCGCTACCCGCTGCTGCACCATGAAGGGGGGTTGTACATGGACGTCGACGACACGCTACGGGTGCCAGGCAAGGCCAGGCAACCAGAGCACGGCGAACCACCTGCAACGCCCACCGAAGCGATCAATGAGGTGGACCTGTGCATCCCGCCCAACGGCTTGCTGCTGGCGCCGCCGATGGCCAACGAGAAACTGAGCATGAACTGCCTGTACAACACCAGCCAGATCGGTAGCCACCCTGGCAACCCGACCCTGGAGGCGATCAGCGAGGAAATGCACGCACGCTTCCGCATCCATTCGGACTTCTATGACCACAGACCTAGCCTGGCCGAAGACCCACTGAACTTCTACCGGTATGCCAGCCGCCTGAGCTACCTGACCGGCCCCCGCCTGCTCAGCGACGTGATCGACCAGCAATTGCCCAACCTGGCGACTTTGCGCCAGATGGTCAACCTGTACAACATCCCGCGTATCAATACCGCCACCTTCATCAACGGCAGCGCGTTGAGGGAGGCCGTGCACCAGCAATTGCCGCTCAACCGCATTGCCACGGTCGGCGGCAATCACTCCTGGGTCCAGACCTGAGCCTGGGCGCAGGCCTGAGCGGGCCTTGAAGCGGCCCGCCAGGCTCAGTGGCTACGGTGCAGCTTGCTCATCAGCTCTGCCTCGGCCTGGGTCAGGCCGCAGCTCTCGGTCAGCTCGGCGATGCTGGCGCCCATGCCGACCAGCTTGGCTGCCTGGGAGAACGTCACGTTATGAGGGTCGCGTTGCTCCAGTTGCTGGATCCGGTCCGGCAAGGGGGCAACCGCCACTTTCAGCTCGTGCAGCGCGTCCCCCATGCGCACCGTGACGTTCTGGTAGTCATCCAGGCGTTTGGCGAGGTCCTTGATGCGCTGGTCGCGCAAGGCATCGCCCACGGCCTGCTGCGCGGCCACTTCACGCTGGCGTTTGCTGTAGTTGAGGAAGAACCAGAGGCTCAAGGCCCACAGCAACGCCAGAAAGATTACCGCAACCTCGAAGATCAACTCAGATGTTCTCCAGCTCGGACCACTCTTCCTCAGTCATCATCTTGTCCAGTTCGACCAGGATCAGCAGCTCGCCGTTCTTGTTGCACACGCCCTGGATGAACTTGGCCGACTCCTCGTTACCCACGTTCGGCGCGGTTTCGATTTCCGACTGGCGCAGGTAGACCACCTCGGCCACGCTGTCGACCAGGATACCGACCACTTGCTTGTCGGCCTCGATGATGACGATACGGGTGTTGTCGGTGACTTCGGTCGGCATCAGGCCAAAGCGCTGGCGGGTATCGATCACCGTTACCACGTTGCCTCGCAGGTTGATGATGCCCAGCACATAGCTTGGCGCACCCGGTACCGGCGCGATCTCGGTGTAACGCAGCACTTCCTGCACCTGCATCACGTTGATGCCGTAGGACTCGTTGTCCAGCCGGAAGGTAACCCACTGCAGGATTGGATCTTCAGAACCTTGTGCAGACGACTTTTTCATTCCCCTAGCCCTCTAAATCCGCTTACTGGCGGTTGTGTTCGGTGTCATTTGTTTGTCGTGCAGCTGCTTGACCGCGCCGCTGGCGATCAGCTCGGCCAGTGCGGCAACGTCGAGCAATGCACACATGTGTTCAATAACCGTGCCGGCCAACCACGGGCGCTGGCCACGCTGGCTGCGCCACTTGATTTCCGACGGGTCCAGGCGCAACGAACGGCTGACCTGGTGCACGGCCAGCCCCCATTCGTAGCCCTGCACCGAAATCACGTACTGCAGGCCCTGGCGGAAATCGTCGCGGTAGCGGTCGGGCATCACCCAGCGCGCCGTATCCAGGACCTTGAGGTTGCCCGCCTGGCAGGTGAGGATGCCAAGGAACCATTCGGGCTGACCGAACAGCGGTGTCAGCTCCTGGCCGGCCAGGGTGTAGATCGAGCCCAGGCACACCAGCGGTACCGCCAGGGTCAGGCCGGCGACATCGAACAACAGGCACTCGAAGGGTTCGGCGGCCCAGGCCGGGCGGCCGTCGACAGTGGCCGGTGGCACGGGCGGCGCTGGCAGGTGCACGTCGACCAGTGGCAGCGCCGGTTCCAGCGCAGGCGCTTCGACCAGCACTGGAATGGCCGCCTCGGCCACCACCTCCTGCTCCACCACCGTCACCACCGGCGGGTCGACCGGCATCACGCTGGGCAACACCGCCAGGCGGGGTTCGGCGAAAGGCCGAGGCGCAGGGCGGGCAACGGCCACGAGCGGTTCGGCAGGTTGCGGCTGGCGGGCATCGCGGGCCTGCTCCTCGCGCACGGCTTCAGCGAACTCATCGGCTGCAGCGGGCTCCACCGGGGGCTGCAACAGCGCCTCGTCTTCGGTGGCCTCCTGCAGCAGGCCATCCAGATACGATTGCAAGGCCATCTGTGGCCGGGTGCCGGTGTACCGGGTCTGGGTCATCAGGCCACCTGCGCTGCGGGTTTGTAGGTCAACAGGTGCTTGAGCAGTGCCCGGTAGGCGACCAGCCCACGGCTCTTGGCGTCGAACTGCGAGGGCGTCACGCCCTTGCGGCTGGCGTCGCGTAGGCGCGTATCGACCGGGATGTAGCCCTGCCATACATGCTGGCCGTAGGTGTCACGCAGCAGCTTGAGGGTGCCCAGCGAGGCCTGGGTGCGGCGGTCGAACAGCGTCGGCACGATCTGGTACGGCAGCGCCTGCTTGCGTGACCGGTTGACCATGGCCAGGGTCGCGACCATGCGCTCAAGCCCCTTCACCGCAAGAAACTCGGTTTGCACCGGGATCACCAACTGCTGGCTGGCGGCCAGGGCATTGACCATCAGCACGCCGAGCAAGGGTGGGCTGTCGATCAAGGCAAAGTCGAAATCCTGCCACAACTGCGCCAGACTCTTGGCGATCACCAGGCCCAGGCCATTCTGCCCCGGCGACTGGCGCTCCAGCACGGCCAGCGCGGTGCTCGACGGCAACAGCGAAATCCGCTCGTCGCTGGTGGGCAGCAGCAGTTGCCCCGGCAAGCCCTCAGGCACGCTGCCTTTGTGCAGGAACAGGTCGTAGCAACTGTGCTCGAGGGCATCAGGGTTGTGGCCGAAGTAACTGGTCATCGAACCGTGCGGGTCCAGGTCGACGACGACCACGCGCTTGCCGGCCTCGGCCAGCAGGCCGGCCAAAGCGATGGTCGTGGTGGTCTTGCCGACGCCACCTTTTTGATTGGCTACTGCCCAGACTCTCATCAAGCAAACTCTATGTATTGATTTGAAAGCGCGTGCGATCGATGTGGCAGCGGGCGAGCCCGCGAACACCGGCGAAGCCGGTGCCAATCACCGCGTCGCCTGCTTCGCGGGCTCGCCCGCTCCCACAGGGAACGGCGTCACAGTCAAAATTGTGCTTGTAGCAGTGCCAGAGAATTGACGAATCACTGCCCCGCCACCGTTGCTGGCGTAGCCGGTGCACTTTGTGTGCCAGCCCGGCGCAGGGCAGCATCCGGTGTTGCATTGGCGCTACCCGAGCCCGTCAGGCTGCGGCGCACTTCCAGGTTACGGGAAATCACCAACACCACCCGCCGGTTGCGCGCGCGGCCATCGGCGGTGTCATTGCTGGCCACCGGCTGGTACTCGCCATAGCCGACCGAAGCCATGCGGGCCGGGTTTACCCCCTCCATGGCCAGCAGGCGCACAATGCTCGCCGCCCGCGCCGACGACAGCTCCCAGTTGGTCGGGTACTGCGCGGTGCGGATCGGCAGGTTGTCGGTGAAACCCTCGACATGCACCGGGTTGGCGAACGGCTTGAGAATATCGGCCACCTTCTCGATGATGGCGAACGCCTTGTCGCTGGGCATGGCATCGCCACTGCCGAACAACAGCGATGAATTGAGCTCGATCTCGATCCACAGTTCGTTGCCGCGCACGGTCATCTGGTTGCTTTTGATCAGGTCGCCAAAGGCATCGCGCACGTCATCGCTGATGGTCTTCAGCGGGTCGGTATTGGTTGCCGCAAGGCCCGCTTCGGTCTGCTCGCTGTCGTTGACCAGCGGCTCGGCCGGGCGCACGGTCAATGGCTTTTCCTCGCCCACGGGGATGGGCTTCATGCTGCGCTCAGGGTCGTTGAACACCCCGAGCAGCGCCTGGGAAATGACCTTGTACTTGCCCTCGTTGATCGACGAAATCGAGTACATCACCACAAAAAATGCGAACAGCAAGGTAATGAAGTCGGCGTATGACACCAGCCAGCGTTCGTGGTTTTCGTGTTCCTCGGTATGACGGCGGCGGCGCATGGGTTACTCCATGAAGCCTTGCAGCTTCAGCTCGATGGAGCGCGGGTTTTCACCCTCGGCAATCGACAGCAGACCTTCGAGCAGCATTTCGCGGTAGCGCGACTGGCGCATGACCACGGCCTTGAGCTTGTTGGCGATCGGCAGCAGCACCAGGTTGGCGCTGGCCACACCGTAGATGGTGGCGACGAAGGCCACGGCGATGCCATTGCCCAGTTGCGACGGGTCGGCCAGGTTGCCCATCACGTGGATCAGGCCCATGACCGCACCGATGATGCCGATGGTAGGCGCGTAACCGCCCATGCTCTCGAACACCTTGGCCGCCTGGATATCGCGGCTTTCCTGGGTCAGGAAATCGACTTCGAGGATACTGCGAATGGCTTCTGGCTCGGCGCCATCGACCAGCAGCTGCAAGCCTTTGCGCGCATACGGGTCGGGCTCGCTGTCGGCCACCCCTTCCAGGCCCAGCAAGCCTTCCTTGCGCGCGGTCAGGCTCCAGTTCACCACCCGGTCGATGCCACCCGCCAGGTCGACCCTGGGCGGGAACAGGATCCAGCGCAGAATCTGCAGGGCCCGCTTGAACGAGGCCAGCGGTGACTGCAGCAGTGCTGCCGCCAAGGTGCCGCCCAGCACGATCAATGCCGCCGGCCCATTGACCAGGGCACCGACATGGCCACCCTCGAGGAAGTTGCCACCGACAATGGCAACGAAGGCGAGGATCAGGCCGATCAGGCTCAGCACGTCCATCAGACGCAGGCCTCTACCAGGTGCTTGCCGATCTCGTCCAGGCTATACACCGCGTCGGCCAGGTTGGCCTTGACGATGGCCATGGGCATGCCATAGATCACACAGCTGGCTTCATCCTGGGCCCACACCGTACTGCCGCCCTGCTTGAGCAGGCGCGCACCTTCACGGCCATCGGCACCCATGCCGGTCAGCACCACCGACAGCACCTTGTCGCCATATGACTTGGCCGCCGAGCCGAAGGTGATGTCCACACACGGCTTGTAGTTCAGGCGCTCATCGCCCGGCAGGATCTTCACCGTGCCACGGCCATCGACCATCATCTGCTTGCCACCCGGGGCCAGCAGAGCCAGCCCTGGGCGCAGCATGTCACCGTCCTCGGCTTCCTTGACGCTGATGCGGCACAGTTTGTCCAGGCGTTCGGCAAACGCCTTGGTGAACGCAGCCGGCATGTGCTGGATCAGCACGATCGGTGCAGGGAAGTTGGCCGGCAGTTGGGTCAACACCCGCTGCAGGGCCACTGGGCCGCCGGTGGAGGTACCGATGGCCACCAGTTTGTACGGCTTGCGTTTAGGCGCCGCAGCCGCAGCGGGCGCGGCGGCCGGGGCGCGGGCCGGCAGCGCACTGCGCGCCGCTGCCGGGCTGCCCACGCCCGCCGCCGGCACATGGCTGCTGGCAGGTGCCGGCGTTGCGGCCGGCGCAGGGCTGGCGTAACTGCCAAACCGGCGGTTGCTGCGCGCCAGCGTATGCACTTTCTCGCACAGCAGTTGCTTGACCTTGTCGGGGTTGCGCGAAATGTCCTCGAAGTTCTTCGGCAGGTAGTCCACCGCCCCCGCGTCCAGCGCATCGAGGGTGACCCGGGCGCCCTCATGGGTCAGCGAGGAAAACATCAACACCGGCGTCGGGCAGCGCTGCATGATGTGCCGCACCGCAGTGATGCCATCCATCATGGGCATTTCGTAGTCCATGGTGATGACATCGGGCTCGAGCGCCAGCGCCTGGTCAATCGCTTCCTTGCCGTTGGTCGCGGTACCTACTACCTGGATCGTCGGATCCGCCGAGAGGATCTCCGAGACGCGGCGGCGGAAGAAACCGGAATCATCCACCACCAGGACCTTGACTGCCATAAACACTCCATTAGGCGGCGCGACCTGCCAAGGTGCGCCACCGAAATCAAATACGCCGCGCGGCGTAACGCTTGAGCATGCTCGGGACGTCGAGAATCAACGCAATACGACCGTCACCGGTAATGGTGGCCCCGGACATGCCCGGGGTACCTTGCAGCATCTTGCCCAGCGGCTTGATTACCACTTCTTCCTGGCCTACCAGTTGATCGACGACAAAGCCAATGCGCTGGGTGCCGACCGACAGGATTACCACGTGGCCCTCGTGCTGCTCTTCATGCACCTGGCCTTGCACCAGCCAGCGCTTGAGGTAGAACAACGGCAGTGCCTTGTCGCGCACGATCACCACTTCCTGGCCATCGACCACATTGGTACGCGACAGGTCGAGGTGGAAGATCTCGTTGACGTTGACCAGCGGGAAGGCGAATGCCTGGTTGCCCAGCATCACCATCAGGGTGGGCATGATCGCCAGGGTCAGCGGCACCTTGATGACGATCTTCGAGCCCTGGCCCTTGGCCGAGAAGATGTTGATCGAACCGTTGAGCTGGGAGATCTTGGTCTTCACCACGTCCATGCCCACGCCACGCCCGGACACGTCGGAAATCTCGGTCTTGGTCGAGAACCCCGGGGCGAAGATCAGGTTGTAGCAGTCCGACTCGCTCAGACGCTCGGCGGCGTCCTTGTCCATCAGGCCCTTCTCCACCGCCTTGGCCCGCAGGATGTTCGGGTCCATACCCTTACCGTCGTCGGAAATCGACAACAGGATGTGGTCGCCCTCCTGCTCCGCCGACAGCACCACGCGGCCCGTGCGCGGCTTGCCTGCGGCATCGCGCTCATCGGGCATCTCGATACCATGGTCGACGGCGTTGCGCACCAAGTGCACCAACGGGTCGGCCAGGGCCTCGACCAGGTTCTTGTCGAGGTCGGTTTCTTCGCCGACCAGCTCAAGGTTGATCTCTTTCTTCAACTGGCGCGCCAGGTCGCGAACCAGGCGCGGGAAGCGGCCGAAGACTTTCTTGATCGGCTGCATGCGGGTTTTCATCACCGCGGTCTGCAGGTCGGCGGTGACCACGTCGAGGTTGGACACGGCCTTGGACATGGCCTCGTCGCCGCTGTTCAGGCCCAGGCGCACCAGGCGGTTACGCACCAGCACCAGCTCGCCGACCATGTTCATGATCTCGTCCAGGCGCGCCGTGTCGACGCGTACGGTGGTTTCCGCTTCGCTGACCGCATGCTTGTCGGCGACCGGGGCCGGCGTGCGCGCAGCTGCAGCAGGTTTGCTCGCAGCCGCGGGCGCTGGCGCAGGTGCAGGAGCCGCAGCTGGCTTGGCGGCCGCCGGGCTTTGCGGCTTGGCCGCTGCCGGCGCCTTGGCCGCAGGCGGTGCCTGGACTGCAGCGACGTCACCGCCGAATTTGCCCTTGCCATGCAACTGGTCCAGCAGCGCTTCGAATTCATGCTCGCTGATTTCGTCGCTGGTGGCGCTGGCGGTGCTGTCAGGCGCCACCTCGGCAGGTGCCGCCTTGGCGGCAGGCAGGGCATCGGCCTGGAAGGTGCCTTTGCCATGCAGCTGGTCGAGCAGCGACTCGAATTCGGCATCGGTGATTTCGTCACTGGCCGCTTCGTGGCTGACGGCAGCAGCCGGCGCTGCAACTTCGGCAGTGAACTGGCCTTTGCCATGCAACTGGTCGAGCAGCGATTCGAACTCGGCATCGGTGATTTCATCACCGCCACCACTCACGCTCTCGCCTTGCAGCTGTTCCTCGGCCGCAGCTTGTGCCTTGACCGCATCGAGCGAATCGAGCAACTGCTCGAACTCGCTGTCGGTGATGTCCTGGTGCTGCTCCTGGTCCACCACCGGTGCCGCGGCAGGCGCTTGCGCCGCAGTCTCCGGCACCACCGCTTCTTCGCCACCCTGCGGCTGCGCTGCGCCCGGCTCGGCAAGGCGCGCCAAGGCCGCCAGCAGCTCGGGGGTTGCCGGCGTGACTTCAGCGCGCTCGCGCACCTGGCCAAACATGCTGTTGACCGTGTCCAGTGCCTCGAGCACTACGTCCATCAGCTCCGCGTCAACCCGACGCTCACCTTTGCGCAGCACGTCGAACACGTTCTCGGCGATATGGCAGCACTCCACCAGCTCGTTCAGCTGGAGGAAGCCGGCGCCCCCTTTTACAGTGTGGAAACCGCGAAAGATCGCATTGAGCAGGTCAGCATCGTCGGGCCGGCTTTCCAGCTCGACCAATTGCTCGGACAGTTGCTCAAGAATTTCGCCGGCTTCTACCAGGAAATCCTGGAGGATTTCTTCATCGGCGCCGAAGCTCATCAAAGGTGCTCCTTAAAAACCCAGGCTGGACAGCAGATCATCGACGTCGTCCTGGCCGGACACGACGTCTTCACGCTTATCGGCATGAATCTGCGGACCTTCACCCCGAGTCGGATGTTTTTCTCGATCTTTTTCTGCGCGCAATTGATCGTGGTCATGCTGAATGCCCGCAAAGCGGTCGACCTGACTGGCCATCAGCACCAACTTGAGCAGGTTGCTTTCCACTTCGGTCACCAGGTTGGTGACGCGCTTGATCACCTGCCCGGTCAGGTCCTGATAGTCCTGGGCCAGCAGAATGTCATTGAGGTGGCCGGCGACCTTGCGGTTGCCTTCGGCGCTGTGCGTGAGGAAACTGTCGACCCGCTTGACCAGGTCGCGGAATTCTTCCGCCGCCACTTCGCGGCGCATGAAGCGCTGCCAGTCGGTGCTCAGGGCCTTGGCCTCGCTGGCCAGGTCGTTGAGCACCGGGGTGCTTGCCTCGACCAGGTCCATGGTGCGGTTGGCCGCGCCTTCCGTGAGCTTGACCACATAGGACAGGCGCTCGGTGGCATCGGTAATCTGCGACACCTCTTCGGCCTGCGGTATGGTCGGGTCGATCTGGAAACTGACGATGGCACTGTGCAGCTCGCGGGTCAGCTTGCCGACTTCCTGGTACAGGCCGCGGTCGCGGGTCTGGTTCAGCTCGTGAATCAGCTGCACCGCCTCGCCGAAACGGCCCCGCTCCAGGCTTTCGACCAACTCCTGGGCATGTTTCTTCAGGGTCGATTCGAACTCGCCCAAAGAGTTATGTGATGAATCCATGGCGCGCCCCCTGACGTGACTCAGCCGTTGACGCGTTCGAAGATCTTCTCGATCTTTTCTTTGAGCACCTGTGCCGTGAACGGCTTGACCACGTAACCATTGACGCCGGCCTGGGCCGCTTCAATGATCTGGTCGCGCTTGGCTTCGGCAGTCACCATCAGCACGGGCATGGTTTTCAGCCGGTCGTGGGCACGCACCTTGCGCAGCAGGTCGATGCCGGACATGCCAGGCATGTTCCAGTCGGTCACCAGGAAGTCGTAATGGCCGTTTTCCAGCATCGGCAGCGCCGTGGTGCCATCGTCGGCCTCATCGGTGTTGGTGAAGCCCAGGTCACGCAACAGGTTCTTGATGATCCGCCGCATCGTCGAAAAGTCGTCAACGATGAGGATTTTCATGTCTTTGTTCAAGTAGACCTCCAAGCAGTCTCAAACGCGCTCGGCCCCGAGCGCGCATTCAATCAATTCGGTACAACGTGGAAAACCGCGTGGAAACAGCCGCAACCCCGGCAGGCTCAGCGCGCCCGCCATTCCCCCAGGCGGCTACGCAGACGCGCGGCACACTGGCTGTGCAACTGGCTGACCCGCGACTCGCTGACCCCCAGCACCTCACCGATCTCCTTGAGGTTGAGCTCTTCGTCGTAGTACAGCGCCAGCACCAGGCGTTCACGCTCGGGCAGGTTGGCGATGGCCTCGGTCAGGGCTAGCTGGAAGCGCTCCTCCTCGAGGCCCCGGGCAGGTTCGACCTGGCCGCTGGCGCCGTCTTCATGCAGCCCTTCGTGCTCACCGTCCTGCAGCAGGTCATCGAAGCTGAACAAACGGCTGCCCAAGGTATCGTTGAGGATCGCGTAGTAATCGTCGAGGCTCAATTGGAGTTCGGCAGCAACTTCATGATCTTTAGCGTCACGGCCGGTTCTGGCCTCCACGGCGCGCATCGCGTCGCTGACCATACGGGTGTTGCGGTGCACCGAACGGGGTGCCCAGTCGCCTTTGCGCACTTCGTCGAGCATGGCGCCGCGGATACGAATGCCGGCATAGGTTTCGAAGCTGGCGCCCTTGCTGGCGTCGTACTTGTTGGCCACTTCCAGCAAGCCGATCATGCCGGCCTGGATCAGGTCCTCGACCTGCACGTTGGCCGGCAAGCGCGCCAACAGGTGGTAGGCGATGCGCTTGACCAGGGGGGCGTAGCGTTCGATCAACTCGTACTGGGCGTCTTTCGCCGCCCGGCTGTACATCTTGAACCCGCTGGCGTTCATAGCACCGGTCCCGCGCTTGTCGGCTGCACCAGGCGCTCGACGAAGAACTCCAGGTGGCCACGTGGGTTGGCCGGCAGCGGCCAGCTGTCGACCTTCTGGGCAATCGCCTTGAAGGCCAGCGCGCACTTGGAGCGTGGGAAGGCTTCGTAAACGGCACGCTGCTTCTGCACCGCCTTGCGCACGCACTCGTCGTAGGGCACGGCGCCTACGTACTGCAGGGCGACATCCAGGAAACGGTCGGTAACCTTGGTCAGCTTGGCAAACAGGTTGCGCCCTTCCTGAGGGCTCTGGGCCATGTTGGCCAGCACGCGGAAGCGGTTCATGCCGTAGTCACGGTTGAGCAGCTTGATCAGCGCGTAGGCATCGGTGATCGAGGTCGGCTCGTCGCACACCACCAGCAGCACTTCCTGGGCGGCACGGACAAAGCTGACGACCGACTCACCGATACCCGCAGCGGTATCGATGACCAGTACATCGAGGTTGTCGCCGACTTCGCTGAACGCCTGGATCAGCCCGGCATGCTGTGCAGGCGCCAGGTGGACCATGCTCTGCGTACCGGAGGCAGCCGGTACGATGCGCACACCACCAGGGCCCTGCAGTATCACGTCACGCAGCTCGCAGCGCCCTTCGATGACATCGGCCAGGGTCCGTTTGGGCGTCAGGCCCAGCAACACGTCGACATTGGCCAGGCCCAAGTCGGCATCCAGCAACATGACCCTGCGGCCGAGTTCGGCCAACGCCAGGGACAGGTTCACTGAAACGTTAGTCTTGCCGACGCCACCTTTGCCACCGGTCACGGCGATCACCTGTACGGGATGCATGCTACCCATGTTTGTAATTTACCTTGTATCGCTGGGACCCAGGCCACACGTAGGGCAATTCTGCGTACCCCTTGGCATAGCTACTTTGCACACGTTTCATACTCAACCCGCTCGCCGTGGGTTGTGGTAGAGATCAGCGAACATGTCGGCCATTGCCTCTTCGCTGGGCTCCTCCTGCTGCTGCACATTGACCGCGCGGGACACCAGCTGGTGCCCCCGCGGCAGGTGCAGGTCGTCAGGAATGCGCGGGCCGTCGGTAAGATAGGCCACAGGCAAATCATGACTGATGGCAAGGCTCAGCACATCGCCAAGGCTTGCCGTTTCATCGAGCTTGGTCAGGATGCAGCCGGCCAGGCCACAGCGCTTGTAGCTGTGGTAGGCGGCGGTCAGCACCTGCTTCTGGCTGGTGGTGGCCAGTACCAGGTAATTCTTGGCGGCGATGCCACGGCCGGCCAGGGTTTCCAGCTGCATGCGCAGGGCCGGGTCGCTGGCCTGCAGGCCGGCGGTGTCGATCAGCACCACACGCTTGCGCAGCAGCGGCTCCAGCGCTGCCGCCAGCGACTGGCCTGGGTCGACATAGGTGACCGGGACATTGAGGATGCGGCCAAGGGTCTTGAGCTGCTCCTGGGCACCGATGCGGAAGCTGTCCATGCTCACCAGCGCCATGTTCTGCGCGCCGTACTTGAGCACGTAGCGCGCCGCCAGCTTGGCCAGGGTGGTGGTCTTGCCCATGCCGGCCGGGCCGACCATGGCGATCACACCGCCTTCTTCGATCGGCTCTACCTCGGGAATTTCGATCATGCGCGCCAAGTGCGCCAGCAACATGCGCCAGGCATGGCGTGGCTCTTCGATTTCGGCGGTCAGCTCCAGCAACTCGCGGGCAATCGGCCCGGACAGGCCAATGCGCTGCAGGCGCCGCCAGATGTTGGCCTGTTGTGGCTTGCTGCCCTGCAGCTGGGTCCAGGCCAGCGAGCCGAGCTGCACTTCCAGCAGTTCGCGCAGGCCCGACAGTTCGGAGCGCATGGCATCGAACAGGCGCGGGTCAACGGGCGCCGGCGCCGTGGCGGCCGCCGCCTGTGGGGCCTCGACATGGGGCTCGACCAGAGGCTCGGCAGCGGTCAGCGACTGCCCGGCGAACAATTGGCGGTTGTTATCGCTGCTGTCCTGGCGGTGGCCCAGCTCGGCCTGGGCGGTGGCAATGCGCGTGTGGGTCTTGCGCAGCTCTTCTTCCAGCTCGGCATTGGGCACACGCGGGGCCAGGGCGGACAGCTTGTAGTCCAGCGCGGCCGTCAGCTCGACACCACCGGCAATGCGACGGTTGCCAATGATCGCGGCATCGGCGCCCAGCTCATCACGGACCAGTTTCATGGCCTGACGCATATCGGCGGCGAAAAATCGCTTAACTTGCATTATCCACTACCTCAGCCGTTAGGGCCCACGGTGGCAACGATGGTGACTTGCTTGTTGTCCGGTATTTCCTGATACGCCAGCACATGCAAATTCGGTACAGCCAGGCGACCGAAACGCGACAGCATGGCGCGGATCGGGCCGGCGACCAGCAGAATGGCCGGCTGGCCCTGCATTTCCTGGCGCTGGGCCGCTTCGATCAGCGAACGTTGCAGCTTTTCGGCCATGCTCGGTTCCAGAAGAACACCGTCTTCCTGGCCTTGCCCGGCGCGTTGCAGACTATTCAGCAAAATCTGTTCCAACCTTGGCTCCAGGGTGATCACCGGGAGCTCCGACTCAACGCCGACAATGCTTTGCACGATGGCGCGACACAATCCGACGCGCACCGCCGCAACCAGCGCGGCGGTATCTTGACTCTTGCCAGCGTTGTTCGCGATTGCTTCGGCAATACTGCGAATATCGCGCACGGGTACCTGTTCCGACAACAGGGCCTGCAAGACCTTGAGCAGCCCCGACAAGGAAATGACACCCGGCACCAGTTCTTCTGCAAGTTTAGGCGAAGCCTTGGCCAACACCTGCAACAGTTGCTGGACCTCTTCGTGGCCAATCAGTTCATGGCAGTGCTTCTGCAGGATCTGGTTGAGGTGGGTGGCCACTACCGTACTGGCATCGACCACGGTGTAGCCCAGCGACTGCGCCTGCGAGCGCTGGCCCACGTCGATCCACACCGCCTCCAGGCCAAACGCCGGGTCACGTGCGGCAATGCCGTTGAGAGTGCCGAACACCTGCCCCGGGTTGATCGCCAGCTCGCGGTCCGGGTAGATCTCGGCCTCCGCCAGGATCACCCCCATCAGCGTCAGGCGATAGGCGCTGGGTTGCAGGTCGAGGTTGTCGCGGATATGCACCGTGGGCATGAGGAAGCCCAGGTCCTGCGACAGCTTCTTGCGCACGCCCTTGATTCGCGCCAGCAACTGACCACCCTGGTTGCGGTCCACCAAGGGGATCAGCCGGTAGCCGACTTCCAGGCCGATCATGTCGATCGGTGTCACATCGTCCCAGCCCAGCTCCTTGGTTTCCAGCGCCCGCTGCGGCGAAGGCAGCAGGTCTTGCTGGCGCTGCGCCTCCTGCAAGGCCTGGGCCTTGGCCTTCTGTTGTTTCTTCCATACGAGATAAGCCCCGCCACCGGCCAGCAGACCCAGGCCGATGAAGGCGACGTGCGGCATGCCCGGCACCAGCCCCATGACAATCATCAACCCCGCCGACACCGCCAACGCCTTGGGCGAGTCGAACATCTGCCGGTTGATCAGTTTGCCCATGTCCTCCGAGCCCGAGGCGCGGGTGACCATGATCGCCGCAGCGGTCGACAACAGCAGTGATGGCAATTGCGCCACCAAACCGTCACCGATGGTCAGCAGGGCGTACACCTTGCCGGCATCGCCGAAGCTCATGCCATGCTGCAGCATGCCGATCAGCATGCCACCGATCAGGTTGATGAACAGGATCAGCAAGCCGGCGATGGCGTCACCGCGCACGAACTTGCTGGCACCGTCCATCGAACCGTAGAACTCGGCCTCCTGGGCCACCTCGGCACGACGGTGCTTGGCCTGGGCCTGGTCGATGAGGCCGGCATTGAGGTCGGCGTCGATCGCCATCTGCTTGCCGGGCATGGCGTCGAGGGTGAAGCGCGCGCTCACTTCCGAGATACGCCCGGCGCCCTTGGTCACCACCACGAAGTTGATGATCATGAGGATGGCGAAGACCACCGCACCGACCACGTAGTTACCGCCGATCACCACCTCGCCGAAGGCCTGGATCACCTTGCCGGCGGCGCCGTGGCCTTCCTGGCCGTGCAGCATGACCACCCGCGTGGAGGCCACGTTCAGCGCCAGGCGCAGCAGCGTGGCCACCAGCAGGATGGTGGGGAATGCAGCGAAGTCGAGCGGGCGCAGGGCGTAGACGCAGACCAGCAGCACCACGATCGACAAGGCGATGTTGAAGGTGAAGAACACGTCGAGCAGGAACGGTGGTATCGGCAACATCATCATTGCCAACATCACCAGCAGCAGCAGCGGTACACCCAGGTTGCCCCGACCGAGCCCGGCCAGGTTATGACGGGCGTTGCTGATTAACTGAGTGCGATCCACCGCGAGTCCTCTTGATGCAAAACTTTGACGCCCAAGGGGCATCTGCGGCTGGCATTGCAAGAACCCTTCCAACTTTGCGCGACAGGAGATTTATGTTGTGGGTCGGCCTGTGGGAGCGGGGGGCCCGCGAAAGGGCCAGAAGCCCTCGCACAAGCAACTGTCTTTCTCAAAATTTGAAAAGCCTGCGCGATTCATTGTGGGAGCGGGCGTGCCCGCGAAGCAGGCGACGCGGTGCCTGGCACCGGCTGCGCCGGTGTTCGCGGGCACGCCCGCTCCCACAGGTGGAACAGTGAATGACAGCTTCTAATCCCCTCTCAAGACACAAGGTCAACTGTCGCGGCGCAGGTCTGGCGGAATCGGCAGGTCATCCTTCAACGGCTCAGGGCGCCTGCCCTTGCCCGCACGGTACTGGCGGATCTGGAACACATAGGCCAGCACCTGCGCCACAGCCAGGTACAGGCCGGCGGGGATTTCCTGCTCGATCTCGGTCGAGTAGTAGATCGCCCGCGCCAGCGCCGGCGATTCCAGGATCTGAACCTTGTGCTCCACGCCAATTTCGCGAATCTTCAAGGCAATGAAATCCGTGCCCTTGGCCAACAGCAACGGCGCCACCCCACCCTTCTCCGGGTCATACTGCAAGGCCACCGCATAGTGGGTCGGGTTGGTGATGATCACGTCGGCCTGCGGCACCGCCGCCATCATGCGCCGCTGCGATACTTCGCGCTGCAGCTGGCGAATACGCTGCTTGACCTCGGGTTTGCCCTCGCTGTCCTTGTACTCGTCACGCACTTCCTGCTTGGTCATCTTCAGTTTCTTGTGCGTCTGGTACAGCTGGAACGGCACATCCGCAGCCGCGATCAGCAACAACCCGGCCGACATCCACAAGGCACTCCAGCCCACCACCTGCAGGCTGTGAATGATCGCCTGCTCCAGCGGCTCGTTGGCAATCGACAGCAGCGCCTGGCGGTCGTTGATCAGTACCACCACCGCCACTACCAGGATCACGAAAAACTTGGCCAGCGCCTTCAGCAATTCGGTCAAGGCATGCATCGAGAACATGCGCTTGATGCCCGACAACGGATTCATGCGACTGAATTTCGGCTGCAGCAAACTGCCCGAGAACAGGAAGCCGCTCAGCGCGATGGGCGCCACGAAGGAGATCACGAACAGCAGGATCAGCACCGGCTGCACGGCCCAGATGGCCATCTTGCCCGAGGCCAGCAGAAACGCGCCCATCGCCCGCTCGTCCACGATGATGTCGCGGGTCAGGCTGAAATTCATGCGCATCAACGCCAGCAGGGTTTCGGCCAAATGCCCGCCAAACGCCAGCAGCCCACCCGCGCCGGCCAGGGTCACCGCCACCGTGTTCAACTCCTTGGAGCGGGCGACCTCGCCTTTTTCCCGTGAGTCGCGCTTGCGTTTCTCGGTGGGGTCTTCCGTTTTGTCCTGGCCGCTTTCGCTCTCAGCCATGCTCAGCCCGCCCTTGCCAGTTCACGCAGCCACTGCAGCGTTTCGCTGGCCAATGCCTGGTAGTGCGACAGCACATCGGCCAGGCCGACCCAGAAGATGAACATGCCCATGACCAGTGTCAACGGGAAACCGATGGAGAAAATGTTCAGCTGCGGCGCCGCACGGGTCATCACCCCAAAGGCAATGTTCACCACCAGCAACGCCGCAATCACCGGCAGGATCAACAGCAAGCCGGCACCGAACACCCAACCCATGCGCCCGGCCAGCTCCCAGAAGTGGTTGACCACCAGCGCATTGCCCACCGGCAACGTGGTGAAGCTTTCGGTCAGCACCTCGAACACCACCAGGTGGCCGTTCATCAACAGGAACAGCACACTCACCAGCATCGTCATGAACTGGCTGATCACCGTAACGTTGACCCCGTTCCCCGGGTCGACCATGGAGGCGAAGGCCATGCCCATCTGCACCGCAACGATCTGCCCGGCAATCACGAACGCCTGGAACAGCAACTGCAACGCCAGGCCGAACAACGTCCCGACGATGATCTGTTCGGCGCACAGCAGCAGGCCGCGCAGGCTCAGCGGGTCGAATTCAGGCAGCGGTGGCAACGCCGGCACGATGACCACGGTAATGGCCACGGCCACGTACAGGCGCACCCGCGCCGGCAGCATGCGGGTACCGAAGATCGGCATGGTCATCAACACCGCCGTCACCCTGAACAACGGCAGGATGAAGGTGGCGACCCAGGTGCCGATCTGCGTATCGGTCAGCTCCAGCATCCGCGCATCAACCTATGAGCTGCGGAATGTTGGTGTAGAGCGTGGTGATGTACTCCATGAACTTCTGCACCAGCCACGGCCCGGCAACGATCAGCGTGATCAGCATCACCAGCAGGCGCGGCAGAAAGCTCAGGGTCTGTTCGTTGATCTGCGTGGCGGCCTGGAACATCGCCACCACCAGGCCCACCAACAGGCTTGGCACCACCAGCACGGCCACCATCAGGGTGGTCAGCCACAGGGCATCACGGAACAGGTCGACAGCGACTTCAGGTGTCATCGGCGGCTCTCCTTGACGGCGTCAGACGCCGCCGAAACTGCTGGCCAGGGTGCCCATGATCAGCGCCCAGCCATCGACCAGCACGAACAGCATGATCTTGAACGGCAGCGAAATGATCAGCGGCGACAGCATCATCATACCCATCGCCATCAGCACACTGGCCACCACCATGTCGATGATCAGGAACGGGATGAAAATCATGAAGCCGATCTGGAACGCCGTTTTCAGCTCGGAGGTGACGAACGCAGGCACCAGGATGGTCAGCGGCACTTGATCGGGCCCGGCAATGTCGGTGCGCTTGGACAAGCGCATGAACAGGTCCAGGTCGCTTTGCCGGGTTTGCGCGAGCATGAAGTCCTTGAGCGGGCCCTGGGCCTTGTCGATGGCCTGCTGAGCGGTCATCTGTTCTTTCAGGTAAGGCTGCAGGGCATCCTGGTTCACCCGGTCGAACACCGGGGCCATGATGAACATCGTCAGGAACAGCGCCATGCCGGTCAGCAGCTGGTTCGACGGTGTCTGCTGCAAGCCCAGGGCCTGGCGCAGGATCGAGAACACGATGATGATACGGGTGAAGCTGGTCATGAGGATGACGAACGCCGGAATGAAGCTCAGCGCCGTCATGATCAGCAGGATTTGCAGGCTGACCGAATATTCCTGCTGCCCGTCCGCGGTATTGGACAGGGTAATGGCCGGAATCGACAACGGGTCGGCGGCCAACGCCAACGGCGCGGCCAGCAACAGCGCCACTGTCAACAACGGCCCCAACAACCTACGCAGCGCGCCGCTCATCACCTGTTGTCCTTAGGGTTCTTGCCCATCAACTCCATCAACCGCTGGGCAAACTCCGGCGTCGCCTGGCGAGCGTTTTCCGGCACCTGCACCGGCTCTGCCAGCACATGCAACGCCTCGATGCTGCCCGGGGTGTGGCCTATCAAAATCTGCTCCTTGCCCACCTGCACCAGCAACAGGCGGTCGCGCGGGCCGATGGCGCGGCTGCCGACGATCTCGATCACCTGCCCACCCTTCACCGCCGTGCTCTGCAAACGCCGCAGCAGCCAGGCCAGAAAGAAAATCAGGCCAACCACCAGCAGCAGGCCGAAGACCATTTGCGCCAGTTGCCCGCCCAGGCTGCCAGGCGCCGCTGCCGGCGTGGCCGTGGGCGTGGCCGCAGCCAGACAGACGTGGCTGCCCAACAACGCCGCAAGGGCCGCGATGGCACGTATCGTGGCCTTCACTCAGCGCAGCTTCTTGATGCGTTCGCTGGGGCTGATCACGTCGGTCAGGCGAATGCCGAACTTCTCGTTGACCACCACCACTTCGCCATGGGCGATCAGCGTACCGTTGACCAGCACGTCCAGTGGCTCGCCGGCCAGGCGGTCAAGCTCGATGACCGAACCCTGGTTGAGCTGCAGCAGGTTGCGGATGTTGATCTCGGTGCTGCCCACTTCCATGGAAATGTTCACCGGGATATCCAGGATCACATCCAGGTTCGGGCCTTCGAGGCTGACATTTTCGTTCGGCTTGGGCGAGCTGGCGAACTCTTCCATTGGCAGGCGGCCCGGGCCGCTGTGGCTGCCGGTGTCACCGCCCAGCAGCGCATCGATGTCCGCCTGGCCGGCAGCACCGGTCTCTTCCAGCGCGGCGGCCCACTCATCGGCCAAGGCCTGATCTTCTGGGGAGGTGATCTCGTTTTCGTTAGCCATGGTTTCCTCGACAGGCATTCAATTCGTTAGGGGCGACCGGCACGCCGTCAACGGCGTTCGATCGGGTCGATGATCTGCAGCGCCAGGTTGCCCTTGTGCGAGCCCAGCCGCGCCTTGAACGCCGGCACGCCATTGGCGCGCAACACCAGGTGCTCGGGCAATTCCACCGGTATCACATCGCCAGGCTGCATGTGCAGGATGTCGCGCAGCTTCAACTGGCGCCGGGCCACGGTGGCAGTCATCGGCACGGCGACATCCAGCACGTCTTCGCGCAGGGCCTTGACCCAACGCTCGTCCTGGTCGTCCAGGTCGGACTGGAAACCGGCATCGAGCATTTCGCGCACCGGCTCGATCATCGAATACGGCATAGTCACGTGCAGGTCACCGCCACCACCGTCCAGCTCGATATGGAAGGTTGACACCACCACTGCCTCGCTCGGGCCGACGATGTTGGCCATGGCCGGGTTGACCTCGGAGTTCATGTACTCGAAAGACACCGGCATGATGGCCTGCCAGGCTTCCTTCAGGTCGACGAAGCACTGGTCCAGCACCATGCGTACCACGCGCAGCTCGGTGGGGGTGAACTCACGGCCCTCGATCTTGGCGTGGCGGCCATCGCCGCCGAAGAAATTGTCCACCAGCTTGAACACCAGCTTGGCGTCGAGAATGAACAGCGAAGTGCCGCGCAATGGCTTGATCTTGACCAGGTTCAGGCTGGTCGGCACATACAGCGAGTGCACGTACTCGCCGAACTTCATCACCTGCACGCCACCCACGGCCACGTCGGCCGAGCGGCGCAGCAGGTTGAACATGCTGATGCGGGTGTAACGGGCGAAACGCTCGTTGATCATTTCCAGGGTCGGCATGCGACCGCGCACGATACGGTCCTGACTGGTCAGGTCGTAGCTTTTGATACTGCCGGGCTCCGCGGCGGTCTCGGTCTGCACCAGCCCGTCGTCGACGCCGTGCAACAGGGCATCGATTTCATCCTGGGACAGCAGGTCCTGTACGGCCATGGCGGACTCCTACTGCAATACGAAATTGGTGAACAGCAGCTGGTCGATGACCGGCTTGCCAAGTTCCTTCTGCGCCACTTCCTGGACCACGGCAGTGGCTTTCTGGCGCAGCATTTCCTGGCCGACCGGGCTGCCGGCGAGGGCGTCGAAGCCCTGCCCGGAGAACATCATCACCAGGTTGTTGCGGATGACCGGCATGTGCACCTTGAGCGCATCCAGGTCTGCCTGGTTGCGCGCCTGCATGGTGATGCTCACCTGCATGTAGCGCTGGCGCCCGTTCTGGTTGAAGTTGACCACGAAGGCCGGGGTCAGCGCCTGGTAGATCGCTGCTGGCTTGACGTTGCTGGCTGCCGCCTCGGCGGCCGGCGCCGGTTCGCTCTTGTGCATGATGAACCAGGTAGCGCCCACCGAAAGGCCGATCGCCAGCAACAAGCCGACGACAGCCATGATGATCAGCTTGAGTTTGCCTTTTGTGGCGGGGTCTTTGACTGCTTCGCTCTTCGCCATGCCAATAATCCGTCGTCCATCGGGGGTTCAAAGGAGGATGGCTTGGCCTGAGCAAGTGTTATGCCAGCTTACTCAGAAGCTTGGTTTCAGCAGGATTTGCGGTGCTCTCTTCTTCGCGGGCATGCCCGCTCCCACAGGTACTGCACAGGTTTCAAAATCGATGAAATTCCTGTGGGAGCGGGCGAGCCCGCGAACAGGTCGGAACAGGCTACCCGGCATCAGGCGTAGTAATCGACCGCACTGTCGCCGACAACCACCTGCTGCTCCACAGGCCGGGCGCTATCGACAACCTCGCTCCCACCCTGCCCGGCCCGCCGCGCGGCCACCCCGGACAGGTTGCTGTCCTGTGCCTGGCCCTGTTGCTGCTGCTGCCCCCGCGACTGATCGGCGACGTTGACGTCGGGCTGCGCCAGCCCCTGCTGGGCGAACAGCTCGCGCAGGCGGTGCACCTGGCTGTCCAGGGCATCACGCACGCCCGCGTGGCCGCTGATGAACGTGATCTGGGTAGCCTGGTCCGCCGCCACATTGACGCGAATGTCCAGGCGGCCCAGCTCGGCCGGCTCCAGCTGGATATCCGCCGACTTGAGATTCTGGCTGGACAAGTACATGACCCGGTTGACCAGGCCCTCGGCCCACGCATTCTGGTTCATCGGCAAGGGCTGGTGCAGCGGGCTGGCACTGGCCGGCAGCGCGTTGGCGGTCTTGGCCGTGGCTGCCTGGGTCAGGCTGGCCAGGCGATTGGCGAAGTCGTCGATACGGGTGTCGCTGGCAGCGCTCTTGGTGTCTTTCAGGCCATCTTCGAGCAAGGCACCGAACGCCCCGTCACCGGACTCGGTAGCGTCGCCCTCGCTTTGCTCGACCAGAGTCGTCAAGCTATTGACGGCAGCGCGGCCGTCATCGCCCTGGGCCTGAGCCGGATCAAGGGCATGTGCGGAAGTACTGCCTTTGGCCTGGGCGCTGTGCTCCAGCGCCAGGCGCAGGGTTGGCAGGTTGGCCAAGGGGTCGGCGTCAGGGTCGAAGGCTTCTTCGGTGGGTTCTGCCGGCACTGCGGTGGCCAGTTGAACTTGCGCCGTGGCGGCTTGCAACACGGGCGTCACCGCCTCGGCCTGGGCCTGGATCAACTGCCCGCCGGGCTGGCCATCGGTGACCTGCCCGGCCACCAGGCTGGCGTCCGTTAGCCCGGTATCGGCCTGGGCGGTATCGTCATCTGGCAATTTGTTGCCGTCATCGGCAACCGCTGCCTTGCTGCCCGGGTCTTTCTTGCCGCCAACAGCCGCTTCCGGCTTGTCCTTGGGCCTGGCCTGGGCAACCTTGTCATCGGGCCCAGCCGGCGGGTTGCGCCGCTGCCGGGCCATGACCTGGTCGAAGCCGTCGCCCTTGTCGCCCAACGCCTGCACGGGTTTGTCTGCCTGCAGGGCAGTCGAACGCGCGCTACTGGCGGGGGCATTGGCTTGCAACAAAGGGTTGGGTGCGACAGGCATCGAGCGGTCTCCGCGCCAGAACGTGAGTATCTTCCTGGCAGGGAAAAGCAAGACTCGCGCCAACTAGCCGTCAGCCTGCAGAGATGCGAGCTTTCTCTGCGCGATAAAAGCGCTCTACCTCCTTGTACTCCAGGTCAATGCGGCTGATCAGGTCCTCGATGCCGTACAGCGGCGGCCGCTGCGCTCGCTCTTCAAGCTGCTGGCACAGGCTGGCCAAAACCATCGCGCCCATATTGCTGCTGCTGCCTTTGAAGCTGTGCGCAGCCGCCCTGAGTTCGGGGGCACTTTTGGCCGCATGCAGTTGCCCCACGCGGCACTCCGAGTCCTCGAGAAACGTCTCCACCAACTTGAGATAGCCATCCTCCATGACCTCACGCAGGTCGTTGAGGACCCGGTGATCGATATGCATGTCCGTCACTTGCTCACTCCCTGATCAAGCAGATTATGCCCAAGCCCGCACGGGGCTCACCATTCGAATTCCACCTGCGCACACCGCCCACCCTCTGCCCAGCGCGCATCACCGGCCAGCTGCCGCACCAGGTTCAGGCCACGCCCACTCAGGCCGTGGTCCGGCACAGCCCGTGCCAGTACGCTCGGCACATCGAAACCAGCGCCGCTGTCGCTGACTTCGATCCTCAGACGCCCACCCTGGCCACGCGGTTCAACCCTGAAACGGATGCTTACACAACCTTCAGCCAGCGATGCCAGGCGCCGCGCCCGTTCTTGATAATAGTCGGCAAAGCCCTGCACATCGCATTTGAGCTGCGAGTCCAGACCGAGCACGCCATGCTCCAGCGCATTGGAATACAACTCGCTGAGCACGCTGTGCAAGTGGCCAGTGCGCGCCCGCAAGCCGGGTATTTCCTGCAACAACTGCACCATGTAGGGCACCGGATTGAAACTTTTAAGGCTGGCACCCCGCACCTCGAACGCCAACGACCAGTCCTGCGGGCTTGACCGGCCGCTGTCAGCGTAGACCACCGGCATCGGTGGCCGCTCTTTGGCACCGAACATGCGGATATCGCACAGGCTGATATCGTCGCGCGGGTGCCCTCCAAAACGCTCCAGGGCCAGCAGCAGCTCGTCGAACAAGCAGGCCGGGTCACGATTGGCGTTCAGCACCTCGCGCAGGCGCCGCTCGCCGAACAGGCGCTCCTGCTCGTCGGCAGTTTCCAGCACCCCGTCCGACAGCAGGAACAGGCGCTCCCCTGGCACCAGCGGCAACATCTCTGTGCTGGCATCGAAGCGTTCGGCCGCCAGAATACCCAGCGGCAGGTGCCGAGACTGCAGCACCGACAACACCTGGCCATCCAGCGAGAGGTGGTAGACGTCAGGCATGCCGCCATTCCATACCTCTACTGCGCCACACTGCATGCTCAGATTCAGCAGCACCGCACAGCAGAACATGTCGACCGGCAGAATACGCTTGAGCTTGGCGTTCATCTCGCGCAGGACCTCGGCCATGCCGTAGCCCTTGGCGGTCATGCCGTAGAACACCTCCGCCAGCGGCATGGCACCCACCGCAGCCGGCAAGCCGTGGCCGGTAAAATCACCCAGCAGTACACGCATGTCGCCGGCCGGCGTGAAGGCCGCCAGCATCAGGTCACCATTGAACAAGGCGTAGGGTGATTGCAGGTAGCGGATGTTCGGCGCCGCCAGGCAGCCGGCATGTGCCACCTTGTCGAACACGGCCTTGGCCACCCGCTGTTCGTTGAGCAAGTGGTGGTGGTGCTGGGCGATTTGGTCGCGCTGCGCCAGCACGGTACCCTGCAACCGACGCAGGCGGTCCATGGCGCGGATCTTGGCTGCCAGTATCACCGCGCTGTAGGGCTTGGCCATGAAGTCATCGCCGCCCGCTTCCAGGCAACGCACCAGGGCCTCCTCCTCGTTCAGCGAGGTGAGGAAAATGATCGGCACCAGCGCCTCGCCGGCCAGGGCCTTGATCTGCCGCGCCGCCTCGAAGCCGTCCATGACCGGCATCAGCGCATCCAGCAGCACCAACTGTGGGCGCCGCTCGGCGAACAGCGCCACGGCCTGCTCACCATTTTCCGCAGTGACAACCTCGTGCCCCTGGCGGCGCACGATCTGCGCCAGCAACAGACGGTCGGCGGCACCATCCTCGGCAACCAGTACGGTCAATGCCTGTTCGGCCGGCATGTCGGCGCTCAGCTGATCTTGAAGAGTTTTTCGAAATTGGAGATGGCGAGAATCTTGCGCACATCGGAGCTGGGATTCATCACTTCCACCTCGACCGTTTCGCCCGCATGGTCGCGCAGCAGCAACAGCATGCCCAGGGCCGAACTGTCGAGGTGGGTCGTGTCTTTCAGATCGACAACCACGCGATCGTGCCCACCTGGTTGGCGCTCATAAGCGCCGCGAAATGCCTGAAGCATGCTGAAATCGAAGCGTCCTTTGATCTTGATCGTCAGCGTTTTCCCGGCCTGCGTGAAATCAGTTTCTACTGCCATGCGAGCGTTCCTTCGATGATGGCGGGTACAGCTTGTTGAAGGTTTAGCAGGCGATGGCACGGGCGGCAAGAACACGGCGCCCACAGGCCGCTCCACAACGCGACGCTACGGATTCAGAACTGATCTTGCCGCGGCAGGCGCTGGGACAACTCGTCCAGCAGGCGCTGCTCACGCTTGTCCTCGGCGCGGCGGGCCTCGTCCAGGTAACGCTGCACCAGCTTGCGCAGCCCCTCCACCCGGGCGTAGGCCTGCTGCCACGTGCCACGGGCATTGTCGAGGTTGTTCTGGTGCCAGACCAGGCTCTGCCGCTGCTGGGTCATCGCCGTTTCCAACTGGCCAAGGAAGCGCTGGTAGTTCACCAGCCAGTTGCCATTGACCCCCTGCCCACCGCGGTTGATCCACTGCTGCTGGTAGTCTTCGCGAAACCGCTCCAGTTCGGCCAGCTTGGCCTGGGCGACGGCAACTTGCTGCTGGAAATGGCCCAGCCGCTGGGCGGCCTTGCGCTCGGCCTCTTCGGCCATGTCCACCACCGGCGCCAGGCGCGCGGCGCGCCCAGGGAGGGCCATGGCCTATCAGCCGGCCGGGGGCGTGAAGATCGCCCCCAGCTCTTCACGGCTCTGCGCCATACCCACGTTTTCACGCAGGCCCTGGCGCAAGAAGCCCACCAGCTTCGACTGCAGGGCAATCGCCAGGTCAGTCTCCGGATCGCCGCCCGCCACATAGGCACCCACGCTGATCAGGTCGCGGCTTTGCGACAAGCGCGACCACAGCTGCTTGAATTTCTGCGCCTGGCGCAAGTGGTCGGCATCCACCACCTGCGGCATCACCCGGCTGATCGAGGCTTCGATATCGATGGCCGGGTAATGGCCTTCCTCCGCAAGGCGCCGCGACAGCACGAAGTGCCCGTCAAGCACACCACGCGCCGAATCCGCGATGGGGTCTTGCTGATCGTCACCTTCGGACAGCACGGTATAGAACGCGGTGATCGACCCTCCGCCCGGCAAGCCATTACCCGCCCGCTCCACCAGCTTGGGCAGCTTGGCAAACACCGACGGCGGATAACCCCGCGTGGCCGGCGGCTCGCCAATGGCCAGGGCAATTTCCCGCTGGGCCTGGGCAAAACGGGTCAGCGAATCCATCAGCAACAGCACATTCTTGCCTTTATCGCGGAAGTACTCGGCAATGCGCGTGCAGTACATGGCGGCGCGCAGGCGCATCAGGGGGGCATCGTCGGCCGGCGAGGCGACCACCACGGAGCGCTTGAGGCCCTCCTCACCGAGAATGTGCTCGATGAATTCCTTGACCTCGCGGCCCCGCTCGCCAATCAGGCCGACCACGATGATTTCCGCTTCGGTGAAGCGGGTCATCATGCCCAGCAATACCGATTTACCCACGCCAGTACCGGCAAACAGGCCCAGGCGCTGACCCCGGCCGACGGTCAGCAGGCCGTTGATGCTGCGAATACCCACATCCAGCGGTTTGCTGATCGGGTCGCGGTTGAGCGGGTTGATCACCGGGCCGTCCATCGGCACCCAATCCTCGGCTTTCATTCCGCCCTTGCCATCCAGCGCGCGGCCCGCACCGTCCAGCACCCGGCCGAGCATGCTCATGCCCATGGGCAAGCGGCCGCCATCATCCAGCGGCACCACGCGTGCGCCCGGGGCAATGCCGACTATGCTGCCCACCGGCATGAGGAACACCTTGGACCCGGCAAAGCCCATGACCTCGGCCTCGACCTGCACCGGGTGATAACTGTCGTCGTTGATCACCAGGCAGCGGCTACCAACGGCGGCACGCAGACCTTCGGCCTCCAGGGTAAGGCCGACCATGCGCAGCAGGCGGCCTTCGACGATGGGCTGGGCGGGCAGCGCAATGGCCTCGGCGTAACTGCCCAGGCGCTTGCTGAAACTGGTGCGTTCAAGGCGCATCAGGGTTGTCCACGGCAGGCTCGACCCGCGCATCCAGGTCTATCGCCAGGTCGGGTTGAGCCGGGTGCAGGGAATGGTCGTGCAACTGGTCGAACAACTGCGCCACGGCCTTTTCGGTACGCGTTTCCATGCTCGCGTCGATGCGGCTGTGCGCGGTTTCGATGCGGCACCCCCCCGGTAACAAGGCGCTGTCTTCGAATAGCCGCCAGTTTTCCTCGTGCCGTTCGCGCAGGGCCTTGGCCAGCTCGAAATCCTGCGGGTTGAGGTGAATACGAATGTTGTCCGCGCCCATGGGCAGCAGCTTGAGTGCCTCGCGCAACACCTGGGTGATCTGGCTGGAGTCGGTGCGCAGCTCACGGCCGATCACCTGGCGGGTCATGTGCGCGACCAGATGCACCAGCTGCTTTTCGATCTGCGTGTCTTGCTCGGCAATCGGCGCCATCAGGTTGCTCATCAGCCGCTCAAGGCTGTCGAGCTTGGCCTTGAGCGCCTCTTCGGCCTCCTGGCGCACCTTCAGCTGGGTGCTATGGAAGCCCTCGCGCTCACCGGTGGCGAAGCCCTCGTTGTAGGCTTCCTGGCGTATGGCTTCGAGCTCTTCCAGGGTCAGTGGCTGGACTTCTTCCAGCGGCACTTCCTCGATTTCGTCCTCGACCACCTCGGGTTCTGGCTCAGGTTGGGGCTCGGGTTGCGGGTCGAAACTGGGCAACGCCCATACATCCACGCCCTCGAGGTCGCGGGCACGGATCAGGTCGCTGGGGTGGTGTTCTTTGGTGGACATTGGTAATGCCTGTGGGTCATAGCGGCAAGCTTCAAGCGGCAAGTTTGAAGAAAAAGCAGGCTGCGCAAGGGCTGCTGTTTCTTCAAACTTGCCGCTTGTAGCTTGCCGCTTAAATCATTTCCTCGGCGCCTTTGCCGCCAAGCACGATCTCGCCGGCTTCGGCCATGCGCCGGGCAATGGTGAGGATTTCCTTTTGCGCCGTTTCCACATCGCTGACCCGCACCGGGCCCTTGGCCTCCAGGTCGTCGCGTAGCAGCTCCGAGGCACGCTTGGACATGTTCTTGAAGATCTTGTCCTTGACGCGCTCGTCGGCACCCTTGAGCGATACCACCAGCACGTCCGACGACACCTCGCGCAGCAGCGCCTGGATACCGCGGTCGTCGACATCGGCCAGGTTGTTGAAGACGAACATCAGGTCTTCGATCTGCTCCGACAGGTCGCTGTCGATCTCGCGGATCGCATCCATCAACGCGCCTTCCACGGAGCTGTCGAGGAAGTTCATGATGTCGGCGGCGCGCTTGATGCCACCCAGGGTGGTGCGCGCGGCGTTGGAGTTGCCCGAGAACTGCTTCTCCAGAATCTGGTTCAATTCCTTCAAGGCCGCTGGCTGCACAGTGTTGAGCGACGACACGCGCAGCACGATGTCCAGGCGCACCTTGTGGTCGAAGTTGCTCAGTACCTCGCCGGCCTGGTCGGGGTCGAGGTAGGCGACCACGATGGCCTGGATCTGCGGGTGCTCGTAGCGGATCACATCGGCCACGGCGCGCGGCTCCATCCACTTCAGGCTGTCCAGGCCACTGGTGTTGCCACCCAGCAGGATGCGGTCGACCAGGCCGTTGGCCTTGTCCTCGCCCAGCGCCTGGTTGAGCATCTTGCGGATATAGGCATCGGAGCCCACGCCCAGGCTGGTCTGGTCGCCGACAATGTCGACGAACTCGCTCATCACCTGCTCGACCTGGTCACGGTGCACATTGCCCATCTGCGCCATGGCCACACCTACCCGCTGTACCTCCTTGGGGCCCATGTGCCGGAGCACCTGCGCCGCATCGGTTTCACCCAGCGAGAGCAACAGGATCGCCGCCTTGTCCACGCGGCTCAGCTTGGCGGTAACGGCTCGGTTATCACTCATCGGCGTTGATCCACTCTTTCACGACCTGGGCAACACGGCCCGGGTCTTCGGCCACCAGGCCTTTGATTGCGTTGAGCTGTGCCTCGTAACCCTCGCTTGGGCTAGGCAGCAGAATGCTTGTCGGGCCACCCAGGCTGACGCGGTCGTTGGCCAGTTCGCCATCCAGACCCATCATGCCGCCCAGCTCCATGTCGCTATCCGGGGCAGCTTGCTTGCCGCCCCCTGTAATGTTGTTCAACACCGGCCGCAGTACACCGAATACCAGCACCAGGATGAACACTACGCCCAACACCTGCTTGACGATATCCCAGAACCACGGCTGCTGGTAAAAGGCGATGTCGGCAATTTCCTCGCCACGGTCGGCCGCGAACGGCACGTTGATCACCGTCACGCTGTCGCCACGGCTGGCATCGAAACCAACGGCGTCCTGCACCAGGCGGGTGAAGCGCGCCAGGTCTTCGCTGCCCCACGGGGCACGGGTGGTGTCACCGGTCGCCGGGTCGATCTTGACCTGGTCGTCGACCACCACGGCCACCGACAGACGGGTCATGCGCCCTTGTTGCTGGCGGGTGTGGCTGATCGAGCGGTCCAGCTCGAAGTTCTTCGTGCTTTGCTGCCGCTTGTCCGACGGGTACGGCGCGAGCATCGGCTGGCCGGTGGCCGGGTCCATGATCTGCTGGCCATTGGCATCGACCAGCGGTTGCCCAGGCTGAATGGCCGCTGCCGGGGTGGCGGCGCCACCGGTGGTCTGCGGTGCCGTGGCCGCACCGGGCGGCTGGTTGCTCAGTGCCCCAGGCACGCCCTGCGGGCCTTGGCTGCTGGCACGTTGCTCATCAACCGACTGCTCGCTGCGCAGCGCTGGCTGGTCGGGGTTGAACTGCTCGGAAGTGGACTCGACCGCGCTGAAGTCCAGGTCGGCGGACACTTCGGCCTTGTAACGGTCGTTGCCCAGCACCGGCTGCAAAATGTTGTGCACACGCTGGGTGAGCATGCTTTCCACCCGGCGGCTGTAGTCGAACTGCTTGCCAGCCTGGGTCAGCGCAGAATCCTGGATCTGCTCGGACAGCAGGTTGCCCTTCTGGTCCACCACGGTGACCTGTGACTTGTCCAGCTCCGGCACGCTGGTGGCGACCAGGTTGACGATAGCCATCACCTGCCCGGGCTCCAGGGCGCGGCCTGGGTACAACTCGACCAGTACCGAAGCGCTGGGTTTGCGTTCGTCGCGCACGAACACCGAGCTTTTCGGAATGGCCAGGTGAACGCGGGCGGCCTTGACGTTGTTCAGGCTCGACACGGTGCGCGCCAGCTCGCCTTCCAGGCTGCGGCGGTAGCGGGTAGCCTCCATGAACTGGCTGGTGCCCAGGCCCTGCTCCTTGTCGAGCAGTTCGAAGCCCACGTTGCCGTCACTTGGCGCCACGCCCGCCGCGGCCAGCTTCAGGCGTGCACGGGCGAGGTCATCGGACTTGACCAGCAAGGCGCCAGAATTGGGTTCGACGTTGTACGGAATGTCGGCCGCAGCCAGGGTGTCCATGACCTGCTTGGTGTCCATGCCCGACAAGCTGCCGTACAGCGGACGGTAATCGGGTTGCTGCGACCACAGCACCACGGCAAAGCCGATCGCCACGCTGGCCGCCAGGCCGACCATGAGGCCGACCTGCCGCAGCATGGGCATCTGCGCGATGTTTTCCAGAAACGCCATGCCGAACAGCGGCGGCTTGGCCGCTGGCGAACCAGCCTTGGCGGGGGCGTTATCGACGACTGCTTCAGCCATGGGTTACATCCGTCCTCAAACCGGCATCTGCATGATGTCCTGGTACGCCTGGACCAGCTTGTTGCGTACCTGGGTCATGGCCTGCATCGACACGCTGGCCTTTTGCGAAGCGATCATCACGTCGGTGAGGTCGACGCCGCTCTTGCCGATTTCGAAGGCGTTGGCCAACTGGGTCGAGGCTTGCTGGGTTTCATGCACCTTGCCAATGGCCTGGCCGAGCATGTCGGCAAAGGTGCTTTGACCGGGCGCCAGCTCGGGGGCAGCGGTGACCTTGGGCAGCGACATGGCGTCGGCCTGCATGGCGCGCATATCCAGCATCAGACGATTGAATTCAACACCTTGGCTCATGACCCTTCTCTCTCCTGCGGCCGCATTTTTTTGACACCCATGCAGCGAATAGCCTACGTAAAGCAACAAAGGTGCCAGCCTCTATCGTTCAGGCAACATCACACCCCTGTGGGAGCGGGCGAGCCCGCGAACACCGGCGCAGCCGGTGCCATGCAGCGCGTTGGATTCTTCGCGGGCGCGCCCGCTCCCACACAGGCCGCGTCGCGCGTTGGAACTGGGCCTGTCAGCCGAACAAGCTGGCCTCGACGTCAAACCCGGCATCGCGCATCTGCGCCAGTTTGTAGCGCAGGGTGCGCGGGCTGATGCCGAGCCGTTCGGCGGCTTCCTTGCGGCGGCCACGCTCGGCGCGCAGGGTATCGATGATCATCTGGTACTCGTGGCGGCGCATGTCATCCCCCAGGCCGCTGGCTTCAGCGGCGACCGCGGGTAATGGCTCATTGCCAGCTGACAAGGGAATGGCGCCTGCCAGACAGAAATCCGCCACTTCGATCACCCCGCCCTGCTGCAGAATCAGCGCCCGCTGCAGGGCGTTGTCCAGTTCACGGACATTGCCCGGCCAGGCGTAACCTTGCAAACAGGCCTGTGCCTGCGCCGACAAGCGCACCGGGGCATGCTTCATCTTCGCCACATGCCGCGCCAGCAGGCGCTCGGCCAGTTGCAGAATGTCGCCAGGGCGCTCGCGCAGCGGGCGCCAGGCCAGGGGGAAGACCGAAAGCCGGTAATACAGGTCTTCACGGAAACGCCCCGCGGCCACCTCGCCAGCCAGGTCGCGGTTGGTGGTGGCCAATACCCGAATGTCGAGACTGACCGGCTTGCGCCCGCCTACCCGCTCTACCTCGCGCTCCTGCAGCACCCGCAACAGCTTGGCCTGCAGTGCCATGGGCATTTCCGAAATTTCGTCGAGCAGCAAGGTGCCGCCCTCGGCCTGCTCGAACTTGCCGGGCTGGGAAGCAATGGCACCGGTAAAGGCGCCCTTTTCGTGCCCGAACAAGGTGGCTTCGAGCATGTTGTCAGGGATCGCCGCACAGTTGATCGCCACAAAGGGCTGGGCCGCCCGCGGGGATTGCTGGTGAATGTAGCGCGCCAGCACTTCCTTGCCGGTACCAGACTCGCCGGAAATCAGCACGGTGGAATCGCTGCGCGCCACGCGCGCCGCCAGCTCCAGAAGCTGGCGGCTAGCCGGCTCGCAGGCCACCGGCCCCTCTTCGCCCGTGACCCGGCCGGCCGCATGCCGCTCGACCAGGCTGAGCAGCGCCTTGGGCTCGAACGGTTTGACCAGGTAATCGGCAGCCCCTTGGCGCATGGCCTCCACCGCACGCTCGACCGCTGCATGCGCGGTCATCAACAACACCGGCAACTGTGGTTGCTGGCGGCGCAACTGCGCGAGCAACTGGTGGCCATCCATGCCGGGCATGTTCACATCGCTCACCACCAGGCTGAAGGCGTCATGGTGCACGGCCTCCAGCGCTTCCTCGGCACTGCCCACCGCGCGGTAGGCAAAGCCGCCGATTGCCAGCGTGTCACCCAGGGCCTGGCGCAATACGCGGTCATCCTCGACCAGCAGCACCTTGATCGCCATTACACGCCCTCCGCCGACTGCCCGTCGATCAACGGCAGCTCGACCCGCACACAGGTGCCGCGACCGACCTTGGAGCGCAGGCTCAGGCTACCCTGGTGCGCCCGCACCACCGCCTTGACCACCGCCAGCCCCAGGCCGGTGCCGGTGGCCTTGGTGGTCAGAAACGGCTCACCCAGGCGCGCCAACAAGCTGGCGTCGATACCGCTGCCGGCATCACTCACGCACAGGTGCAGGGTGCGCTGGCGGCGGTACAGGTGCACTTTCAACTGCGCCGGGCCTTCGCTGGCCTGCAAGGCATTCTCGATCAGGTTGAGCAACGCCCCCACCAGGGTGTCCCGATTGCAGAGCAGCTCACCCAGGTGGCTGTCGCACTGCCAGCGCACGGCGTGCCCCTGCACATGGGCCTGGGCGGCCTGCTGCAAGGCCTGGAACAGGGCCTTGGGGGTGAGCCGATCGCCCAGCGGCAGCTCGCCACGGGCGAATACCAGCATGTCGCGCACCTGGTGTTCCAGTTCGTGCAGGCGCTCTTTCAGGGTTGCGGCAAAGCGCTGGCGGGTTTCGGCATCAAGCTCGTGCGCGCTGTCGGCCAGATGGCTGGCGTAGAGCATGGCTGCCGACAAGGGGGTACGGATCTGATGTGCCAGCGAGGCGACCATGCGCCCCAGCGCCGACAGGCGCTCATGGCGCGCCAACTGGTCCTGCAAGCGTCGGGTTTCAGTCAGGTCGTTGAGCAGCACCAACTGGCCAGGCTCGGCGTCCAGGGAACGGGTGGCGATGGACAGACGGCGGCCGTCGCGTAGCGAGACTTCATGGCCGTCATCCTTGCGCGGTGCAAAGCTGCGGGCAATCACCTGGCGCCACAGCTGGCCGAGCAACGGCTCGCCGAGCAGTTGGCAGGCGGCCGGGTTGGCTTCACGCACAAGGCCTTGGCCATCGATCACGATCACCCCGCCAGGCAGCAGGTCCAGCAGGTTCTGCAGGCGGTTGGCCAGGCGTTCCTTTTCACTCAGTTCGTCGATGCGCTGGGCGCTGACCACCGCCAGTTCGCCCTTCAGCTCGCTCACCCGGGCTTCGAGCAGGCTGTAGGACTGGCTCAGCTGGCTGGACACCTGATTGAACAGGGCGAAGGTGTGCTCGATACCCTGGCGGCTGTCCTGCTCGACCGGGGTATGCCCCTGCTGACCGGGGGCTCGGGATAGTTTGGCGGCCTGGGGCATCGTGCTCTCTCGCGTGGCTGACCGTCATAAAAACGGTGTGGTGCCAGCGGTGTAGCAATAGCCGTGCCGGGGATAGGGTTTTGCTGCAACCTGTACCGGCCTCTTCGCGGGCTTGCCCGCTCCCACAGGTTCAGTGCATGGCTCGAATTCAGCGCTGGCCCTGTGGGAGCGGGCAAGCCCGCGAAGAGGCCAGTGCAGGCGACCGCCAGGCTTCAATCCTCTGCCTGCTCCTCACCGCCCTGGCGGCTCATTCCATACTTGCGCATTTTCTCGACCAAGGTGGTCCGGCGAATACGCAGCCGTTCAGCCGCCCGCGCCACTATCCCGTTGGCATCGTCCAGCGCCTGCTGGATCAACCCCTGTTCCAGGCTCCCCAGGTAATCCTTGAGGTCCAGGCCTTCAGGGGGCAGCATCGCCGGGTTGCTGAAGTTAGGCGTATGGCCATTGATCGCCACACGCTCTTCCAGGTCGGTGCGCAGGCTATCGACCATCTGCTCGTCTTCATCATCGACATAGCGGAATTTCTTCGGCAGCTCGGAAACGCCGATCACCCCGTAAGGGTGCATGATGGCCATGCGCTCAACGAGGTTGGCCAGCTCCCGAACGTTGCCCGGCCAGCCATGGCGGCACAACGACATGATCGAGGCGGAATTGAAGCGGATGGAACCGCGTTTCTCGTGCTCCATGCGCGAGATCAGCTCGTTCATCAGCAGCGGAATGTCTTCCACCCGCTCGCGCAGCGGCGCCATCTCGATGGGGAACACGTTCAGCCGGTAGTACAGGTCTTCGCGGAAGGTGCCGTCCTCGATCATGTTCTCGAGGTTCTTGTGCGTAGCGGCAATGATGCGCACATCAATGCTCTGGGTCTTGTTGCTGCCCACGCGCTCGAAGGTGCGCTCCTGCAGCACGCGCAGCAGCTTGACCTGCATCGGCAACGGCATGTCGCCGATTTCGTCGAGGAACAGGGTGCCGCCGTTGGCCAGCTCGAAACGCCCGGCACGGCTGGTGATCGCCCCGGTGAAGGCGCCCTTCTCGTGGCCGAACAGTTCGCTTTCCAGCAACTCGGCGGGGATCGCGCCGCAGTTGACCGGTACGAACGGCGCTTCGCGGCGCTTGGAGTGGTAGTGCAGGTTGCGTGCGACCACCTCTTTGCCGGTACCCGACTCACCCAGGATCAGCACACTGGCGTCGGTATCGGCCACCTGCTGCATCATCTGCCGCACATGCTGGATGGCCCGGCTGGTGCCCACCAGGCTGCGGAATAGGTTGGGCTCACGCTGGCGGCCGCGCTCACGCGCCTGGTCATACATTTCGCGGTAGACCTGGGCACGGTGCAGCGAATCCAGCAACTGGCTGTAGCTGGGCGGCATTTCCAGGTTGGAAAGCACGCGGCGGCGAAGGTCTTCCGGGAACTCCGCGGAAGAAATTTCACCTAAAAGCAAAACTGGAAGGAACTCATCCCATGCAGCCACTGTCTTAAGCAACCCAAGCACATTGCCGGGGGCGTTTACAGCGCCGATAAGCACGCACAGCACTTCACGGCTCGAGGCCAAAGGCTCCACCGCCTGCTGCCAGTCGTGGCTGGCGCACGCGAGGTTCTCTTCGCCGAGAAAGTTCAGCACCACCGCGAGGTCGCGGCGGCGCGCGCTGTCGTCATCGATCAGCAGGATCTTGGTTTCACGCCACATGCAATAGCAACTTCCCTAGTCATATCGGCACCCTGCAAGGGGCATGCTCGACATCATTCCGACTGAATGGTCAGTGTTCGGACGTCTGGAATTCGAAAACAGCCACTAGTTAAGTCAAAAAACCTGTGCCAGTCAAATTAATGGCGCTCGGTTTGTTTGCAACGTCCGTGGTTACGAGAAGAGATGGTATACCTTCGCGGCGTTTTTCGCCTGACGGATTTTCGTCATTTCTTCAACCAAGGATTGACGTTCGCCACTTGCAACCTCGATTAGCTGCCGGTAAACGGCCAGTAGCTGCTCCAGGCTCCCCCGTATCTGGGCCTCGTTTTCACGAGCCTCGGCAAGCACATCATCAACACACAACCGGCACTCGAGGTCCAGTTCGCCGACCGCACTCCAGTCCCGATCCGCCAACGCCGCCAGCAAGGCGTCCCGGGTGTGTTCGATACGTTCGATCACCTCGCTCATGTCTTTCTCCTGATTCAGGAAGCTGTCGACTCGTCGCCGATCGCGTCCCAGCCTTCCTTGACGGTAATCAGCAGACGCGCCACTTCATCGATGATCGCCGGATCACTTTTCACGTTCGCCTCGATCAAGCGACGGCTCATGTAGGTGTAGAGGTTATCCAGGTCAGCCAGGGTGTCAGCATGGTTTTCAAGATCCAGCCCTTCACGCAGGCCGCCGATGATGTCGATAGCCTTGCCAATGAGGATGCCTTTTTGGGCTACATCCTTGCGCGCTATGGCGCCCTTGGCTTGCGCTAGGCGATCGAGCCCACCTTGCATCAGCATTTGTACCAATCGATGTGGGCTGGCGACGGAAGTCTGCGCCACGCCATTGACTTTCTGGTATTGCCGAAGGGCCAACATCGGGTTCATGGATCTACCTCGTTGCAGCGAAAAAGATTGCTTGTATCCTGTGTATCGCCGGGCCGTCAAAAAACTTTAGCGGAAAAGCGAAAAGCCCGGGCATCCACAGGACGCCGCCGGGCTTTTGGCAGACTCAGGCGGTCAGGACTTCTTGGCCTGGGCGTTGATCGCCTCGAAGATCGAGGTGATCTGGTCGGCCTGGGCTTTCATCTTGCCCAGGGCGGTGTCGAGGGCGACGTATTTCTTGGTCAGCGATTCAGTCAAGGACTCTGTGCGACGGTCCAAGGCGGCTTGTTGGTCGCCTAGGTTTTTGGCAATCTTGTCCAGGCTGGATTTACGACTGGCTAGGCTACCATCCGTGGCATTATAGGGATCGATAGCTTTCTTCATCCGCTCGAAGACACCATCGGTACCGGTGAACAACTCCTGGATCTCAGGGCCAAGCTTCTTATCGTTCAGAGCAGCAGTAAACTTGGTGCTGTTGAACTCCAGGGTACCGTCTTTTTGAGTGTTGATACCCAACTGCCCCAGCGTGGTCAAACGGTCGCCGCTACCAACCTCAGACAGCACACCCCGGATGTCCGCCAGCAGGGAGCGAGTGGTCGGGTCATTGGTCAAAGACCCCAGAATGGTATTGCCATCCTCATCTTGACTGGTGCTGGTGAGCGAAGTGATGGCTTTCTGCAGGGTGTTATAAGCGTCAACGAAGCTTTGAACAGAGGTCTTCAGGCCGTCATTGTTGCCGGCAACCGTCACGCGAGTGGTCACGTTCTCAGCACTTTTGCCGGTCAGCTCGAGCGTAAGGCCACTGACGGCATCCTTGACTGTATTCGATGCACTGGAAACCTCCAGGCCATCGATCTTGATCAACGCGTCTTTGGCGACCGAGTCGATGTAACCCGCGCCATTGTCCGCCATCGATTGGGTGCCATCAATTTCCAACTCAGCAATACCGCTGACAGAAATATCACTCCCCGCCCCGGTTGTTGTCGAGCCAAGTACCAGACGCGCACCATCCTTGCCAGAGACAATGTTCGCCGACAGGCCGTCGCCCCCGAACTCTTTGTTGATCTGGTCACGCACCGTCTGCAGTGTCGCACCATCACCTACTGTAAGCTTGTAGGTCTTGCCGTTCTGGCTGATGCTCAATTCACCAGCGGGAATGGCGGTGCTCGCTCCTCCGCTAAATGACTGGCTTGCCACCTTTGAACTGGTGGCGAGGTTCTTCACCTCTACGTTATAAGTACCGGCTACTGCTGTGTTGCTGGCGGTAGCCTTGACCACGGTTTCACTGGCTGAGGTAGCCGCGTAAGCGTTAAAGGACGGCGCGGTCTTGTCATTGAGCTTGCTCATGGCCGTGGTGAAGGCAGTGAGGGCACTACGCAGCGCGCCAACCCCAGAGATGTAAGCAGTGTTGTTGCTCGTCTGCCGAGTAATCTGCGCCTGCTTGGCGGCTGTGTCTGCCTGCACAAGGGCGGTTACGATCTCGGTGATGTTCAGACCAGAACCTAGGCCCGTACTAGGCGTAATCGTTGCCATGCTCTTTTCCCTCTTCTTTACGTCAGAGCCACTCCTGCGGATCCGACCCTCACCACTTCGACGCCAGTGGCCAGTCAGACCTTGGCATCGAACAGAAGACTATTGACATCACTCAGGCTGCTGGCAATTCGCAAGGCCTCCTCGGAAGGCAATTGACGAATGACTTCACCTGTTTCACTTGCAATGACCTTGACCACGATTTTGCCGGATTCCTCATCCATGGAGAACTCCAGATTACGTCGGGTCGACGTCATGAATTTTTCAATTTCAGAAACTGCGCTTTTGACCTTTTCGACATCAGTCGCAGGCTTGATTCCGTCAGGTTCGATATCGTCGCCCTTCAGAGTCGCTTCGACGGACCGGAACGCCGACCGATCTGCAACCTGCTCCACCGGGCGAACGGCCGGGTACGACAGATTCAACTTGACGCTCATATCCATTGCCAGCACCTCGTAACGAAAAAGCGGAGAAGCACGTGAATCGCGCCGCTCCGCCGAACACTACCGGAAAGATTAACCCAGCAGTTTCAGTACTGCCGATGGCAGCTGGTTGGCCTGGGCCAGAACCGAAGTGGAGGCCTGCTGCAGAGTTTGCTGCTTGGTCAACTGGGCGGTTTCTGCGGCGAAGTCGGTATCCTGTACACGGCCACGAGCAGCTTCGGCGTTTTCGTTGATGTTCTGCAGGTTGTTGATGGTGCTGGTCAGACGGTTCTGAGCGGCACCCAGGTCGGCACGCGAGCTGTTGATGCTCTGCAGGGCGGCGTCAATGGCGGTCACCGCAGCGCTGAAGTTAGCTTCGATGTTAGCCGAAGTACCGCTGATGGCGATGGTACCCGAACCTACGCTCAGGGTGGCAGCATCGAAGCCCGAAGCCAGAGTGATGGTGATCTGGTTCGAAGTACCAGTGTTGGAGCCTACCTGGAAGGTCATGGTGCCAGCGGTACCGTCCAGCAGGTTTTTGCCGTTGAGCTGGGTGCTGTTGGCGATACGGGTCAGTTCGTCGGACATGGCCGCGAACTCTTTGTTCAGCGCATTACGGTCTTCCTCGCTGTTCGAGTCGTTTCGAGACTGAACGGCCAGTTCACGCATACGCTGCAGGATGTTGGTCTGCTCTTGCATCGCGCCTTCAGCGGTCTGGGCGATGGAGATACCGTCGTTGGCATTTTTGATCGCCATGGTCTGGCCACGGATCTGCGAGGTCATGCGGGTAGCGATCTGCAGGCCGGCGGCGTCGTCTTTGGCACTGTTGATTTTCAGACCGGAGGACAGACGGGTCATCGAGGTGCTCAGCGCGTCGGAAGCACGATTCAGGTTTTTCTGAATGCCCAGAGAGGTGGTGTTGGTGTTAACAGTCAAAGCCATGACGAATTCCTCGTTGGATTGGGTACTACGGCTTCCGGCCTTGGCAATTCGCCGGGTGTGGCACAGAGAACCTTCGTAATAGTTATCTTCGTCAGAGCGCGTTTCTTTAGCGGTTTTTCAAAAAAAATTGCTGGCATCCTGCCAGCCCATTGAAATCAATGATTTGGCGCCATTATTCAAGCGCCGCCAGGCAGGCCTGAATCCAGGCCACGCCGAGGGCAACTGAGTCGCACTGGACGCACCCCGTCTCGCCTGGCGCACACAAAAACGCCGCCGGAATGCGGCGGCGTTTCCTTAAGCACATAGGCTCAGCCACGACGTTCAAGAATGGCCGAACCCCAGGACAACCCCACACCAAAACCGCTCAACGCCACACGTTTGTGCTGTGAGCCGATCACATGCTTTTCAAGTAGAAGTGGGATACTCGACGATACCGTATTGCCCGTCTCGACCATGTCCTTGACGAAACATTCGCGCTGCGCACCCTCGTTGAACCGGTGCGACACGGCGTCGACAATCGCCGCACTACCCTGATGCAAGCAATACAGATCGATATCGCCGGCCTGCAGGTGATTGGCCTCGAGCAATTGGTGCAGGTGGGCAGGCACCTTGATCAGTGCAAAGTTGTAGACTTGTCGGCCGTTCATGAAAAACTTGCCATCAGTGGTACGCAGGTGCTCGGCACCCGCGCCATCACTGCCGAACAGCGCTTTGCCCAGTTGCCAGTAGGCATCTTCGCCCATCCAGGTTGCCGTGGCGGCATCGCCGAACAGCATGGTGGTATTGCGATCCTCGGGATCGACGATTTTGGAGTACGGATCGGCAGTAATGAGCAAGCCGTTCTTCAGACCAGCAGCCTCCATGAAGCCTTTCAGTGCATAAATGCCATAGACGTAACCCGAGCATCCGAGAGAGATATCGAAGGCCGCGACATGTGTCGGCAAGCCAAGCTTGTGCTGGACGATTGCAGCGGTGTGCGGCAAGCCCTCAGCGTCACCGTTCTGGGTCACCACGATCACGGCATCGATCGAAGCTGGGTCAAGCGCTGGGTTGATGGCGAACAAATTTTTTGCAGCCTCGACGCACAGGTCTGAAGTTTCCTGGCCGTCGGCCTTGCGCGGCAAGAAGGTCGAACCAATCTTACCGAAGATGAAATCCTGGTCTTTGCCGAATTTCGCGCCCTGAGCGTAGTTGTCGACACCTTCGACAGGTACGTAACTGGCGATGCTTTTAATGCCAATCATTGTGGCTTCCCGATGGAAATGGCAAAAATGTGCGGCATAGAAGCTACCGCCCAGGGACAAGCACTGGACGCTGTTGCAGCTTCTCGCTGGCTCAATAGATTAGAGATGCACGTTTCGACTGCCAAGTCACCGTTGGAATAAATGAGTCAACGCGACACCGCCCAGCGGCTGGTCAGGCCCACCCCCTTGCAGGGCGGGCCAACTCATTCCCCAGCGCGCTAAAGCCCGTGGATCAATCGGGCAACCAGGCCTCACGCCAGCGCTGCAGGCTCTCGCCGTCCAGCATCCAGTCGCGCTGAACAGTGGCTCGCAGCAAATCCCCCACTTGCGCAGAGGCTACAGGGTCGGCCAGGTACGCGCCGACAGCCTCACGCCAGGCCGCTTCACTGTTCTTCACCCGCGTCACGGGTAGCCCAGCGCTGTCGAGCAGCACATCGCTGCAGACGACTGGGATACCACAAGCGCCATACTGCAGCAGCAGCAAATTGCTCTTACAGGCGTTGACACGGTTATCCAGCAGCGGCAACAACGCAAGATCCAGGCTCAACCCGGCCAACTGCGCAGGGTAGTCCGCCCCCGGCGAGACGGCATGGTATTCATGCACGTAGGGGCGGAGTGCTTGCGGGCATGCACCGATGAAGATCCAGTGCACATCACCCGCCAATGCCTGAACCATTGGGGCTATCAATTGCAGGTCTTCGACAGTGCTGCCAACAACAGACCAGCCGACCCTTGGCTTTTCAGCGGCACCGCGATGGCTGGCCACACCCCCCCAGGCCAATGGGTCGAGCCGGTTAGGCAGCATGACGATACGCTCATGCAGCGACCCAAATGCCTGCGCCAGAGCTTCGCTGGAAACAACTAGGCGGTCGGCGTGAGACAGTGCGCACTGCCAGTTGGTCTCGCTTGGACGCAGACAGTCATCCAGGTCGATGATCTTGAATGCTCTCGACAACAGCCGGAGGCGACGCATGCGGTCTGCCTGCTCCTGATTGACCGGAGCGTGAAGCACGATACTGTCCGGCGCCAAGCGTTCCAGTTCTGCGAGTGACAACGGCGTGTCCACTGGGACGCTCCGGATCAGCCCAGCACGGCCTAGCACCGCCAGAGACTCCGCGCAGCGAGGCTGAGCAGCGTGCTGATCATGGTGCACTTCGGCCAGGACGGTCGGAATGGGCGACCAGGACGACAGCGGGTTCCAGTTCAGGTTGGCCGGGGCGATGGAAAAGTCCTCGCCAGCGCTCAGGGAGAAATTGGTGTTGTACCCCGGGTCGCGGGCCAGCACTGGCAGCCAGCGGTCGTACATGGCCTCCTCCTGCTCTGCAGTGGCCACCGGCTCATCTGCATCGCTGATGAGCAAAGCAACGCTGGGCGCCCACACATTGAGGTATCCCGAGGCCTGGAGGCGCAGGCACAGGTCGACATCGGCCCAAGGAGCCAACTCGGCGCGCGCATCGAACCCACCTTCGTCGAGGAATCTGCTTTTGCGGATCATCAGGCATTTACCACTGACCGCAGCGGCGTTCTGGTCCACCTGCAACCGCTGCATATAGCCACCGGCATGCAACGGCTGACCCATGAAAATCTGGCCCACCGGGCCGTTGAGACCAAGAATCAGCCCGCCTTGGCGAACGGTGAAGTCTGCACCGACCAGCTTGGCCCCCACAGCCCCCACTTCTTGGCGGAACGCGTGGTTGACCAACCGACGCAGCCAATCGTCTTCCAGCACCGCGACCCCGGCATCCAGCCAGAGCAAATATTCGCCACGCGCGCTCAATGCAGCCTGGTTGCGCGCCTGGGCCAACGACAGCCCATGGGGCAGCCGCAGCACCCGAACGGTCTGCGTTCCAAGGCCTTCGACACCCGCCAGCCAGGTCTGCAAACTTGGCTCGTCGTTACCGTGATCCAGTAACAGCACTTCGAAGGCCGGGTAAAGCGTTTTTTCGAGTATGCTTTCCATGCAGCGTCGCGCCCGGGCAAAACCACCCTGGGTGGACAGTAGAATACTGACCAGCGCTTGTTCGGCGCCGTAATGCACATCCAGTTGGCCAGGCAGCCGCGAGTCAACCCGCGCTTGCGTATAACCCCGCGCCTGCAGATGCCGGCCGACAGCCCGCTGGGTATCCGCACAGTTCTGCAGCAAAGGTGGCCGACGCACCAGCAGAGGCTCGCTGATATGCCCCAAGCCCTCCAAACCTTTGTCTTCGATCAGTCGCAGGATGTAATCCAGCTCATAAGCCTCGCCTGCATCGCTACGGAAACCACCGGCTGCCAGCCATGCGTCGCTGTTGTACAGCCAGTGGCTCGCAAACACCGCCGGCAGGCTCAAGAGCATGTCCAAATTCAGGTCCGGGCGCAGCGCGAGACCAAGCTCGTCGCCGTCCCCTTGCACCACCTCATCGCCATATACAGCGCGAAGCCCTTGTGTGTCGAGCAGATCGAGGGCAGCGATCAACAAGCCACTGGCAGTAAAGGTGGTACCGGCCTCAACCAGCATGAACCAGTTGCAGCCGGCCTCGGCTACTGCCCGCTGGATGACAGGCAATTGATCATCCTCAAGCTGCATGAAGCGCAGTTTTCCCTCGGCCGCAGTCGGCTCCTGGGGCTCACCCGGGCGTAACACGACGATCTTCACACCAGCATAAAGATGACGATCGGGCGTGAAGCTCTCCAACGTTGCCGCCAGTGCATCAGCATCTCCGGCACGATCAATCACCACTACACCGATAAGGGGGGCGACTTTATCCTCAAGGCGCGCCTTTATCAGGCGTTGTTGGGCGGAACTGGGAACACGCTCGGCTAGCCATGTGCTGACATCGGTCGGCACTGGCAGACGCGGGTATTGCGCCATGGCGATGCGAATCGTCTCTGCAACTGGCCTTACCAGGCCTGCACCCTCCGGGTTCTTCTCAAGAGCCTTCTGCCGCAGGATCTGGTCGCGCATTTGTACATAGGCCGCACGCAGCTCTGGGCTGTCAGCGCTGCGCATCCGCACTTTCAGCTCGTTGAGTTCAATGAAGTCGGCATTGATTGGGTGGCGCATCACCGGCAATTTCAAATGATCATAGGCGTGTACCTTCCACTGGCCCTGCGTGGCCAGAATCAACGGCAACAAGCGCTCCATTACGAAGACCTTGCTCTCGTAGCCAGCAGTGCCGCGATGATAGGTTGGCGCATTCAAGGCAGCGCCGTAGGGCGACGGCGACCGGGCGTCGCGTGCCTGCTCGGCGGCCTGGAAAATGCTTTCGGCCTGGCTTAGCCAGTGGCGCCAGAAGCGCGGCTTAGCAATGAAATAGTTGCAGAACTGGGAGTGCCGGGCATCCATTACCAGAGTTTCGATATCGACGCCTGGTGCAAGCCTACGGGCCATCTCGACAAATGCTGGCCAGATATTCGGGTGATAGATGAGCCCCTGAATGAAGACATTCTCGTACAGGGCACTTTCATCGAAGAACATCGGAAACAGCAGCACATCGGCTTCTGCAGGTGCCGAGCTACAAAACTCAAGCACCTGCTGGGCATTGAGGCCGGTTTTCTGCTTGAACCTGGGCGACAACACGCCGTAGAACGCGTTCTCGTCCAGCTGCTTATCGAGCAGCAGTGTACGCATCGGCCAGTATTCGGCCCAATCGGGACGCTGCCCGGTATTGTCGAAAGGAGTAAACCCAGGCTCGAGCATCGCTCGAGTTTCTTCGGAATAGAAAATCTGATGGATATGGGCTTGCGATGGGCCTGTGACAGGCTGCGGATCGACGAATGCCAGATACAATGACAAAGGGCCAGCAAGCCCGGGCATGCCCGGGAATGAACCAGCGCTGCGCAGCTCAACCGTGGTGGTACCCTGCTCGTCTGGCCGGTATGGCAAGAGCACTCGCTGGGCACGCGTATCGCTGAAATGCAGTTCACACTGCAGGTGGCCGTTGATCCAAAGCTCGGTGGTAAAAGGGAAGACATCGTACTGTTGCCCGGCCGCACAACACAGGAGCACCTCCACGCCGGTTGGCTGACGTGCGTGCCCGAGCACGGCAGGCTGAAGCTGCAGCGAAGCCTGCGGGCCTGCCAAATACTGCGCTTGCCGCGCACCCACCACGCGAATAAGCGAAGGCCCCAGCACCACATTGAGCTGTTCACTTTGCCACGCACGGTGGACACCATGTGCCCCCAATGTCTGCCAGAGGACCGAGAACACCTCGTCATCCACGCACTGGGGCAATTGCCCAAGCGCTCTGTGCATGACATGCGCCGGCAGCAACTGCCATGCCTGACGACCTTGGCGCTGTGCCAACGCCGCTTGCAAGCGCTGCTTGATCCATTGTTGCTTGTCTGCACTGGCCATCGGCGCCGGCAAAGCCTGCGGTTCGCTCAACACCAGCGCCTCGCATTCACCACTGGCCAATGCCGCAAGGCCATCACTGACCTGATGGGCGCTACCAGGAATGTAAGCGGCCTCCCCGTCCACGAGCATGAAGCCCAGATCCTGCTGGGCATCCGCCCAGCGCTGCGCCAACCATGCAGTTGCAGCCCCCTTGTCGTCCCCCTGGAGCACGGAGATACGTTTGAACGCCAAGCGGTCATCCAGCGCTCCTACAACCTCGGGACGTAGGCCGAGCCGACCGTCCACAATCACATGCAACCGCGGGACCGTGGCAATGGCAGCCGCAACCCGCTCTACCGAGCGGCCGTCCTGGAAGTCGCCGTACAAATACCGGACCCGCTCGCGCTGAGCGGCGCGGCAATTCTCTGCATGGCAATGATGGGCATCGCTGAGCAACTCGAGAAACGCTGTATCGTCTGCGAACTCCATGCCGATATCACGCCAGGCGTTGCCAGGCGCGTCAGGGTTGTACTGCCAATGGCCCACTCGCTTTTCGCTGGAATACAACAGGATCGGGCGGTCCAACACCATGAATTCGAACAGCAGGGACGACCTGTCGGCGACAAGAATGTCGGCCTCGGCAAAGCTGTCAGCGATACTGGCTTCGGGATCATCTACCAGGCTCACCAAGGGGTCGGCTGCGGCCTGTTCACGCCAGGTACCCATGAGGTTGCGGAACAGCGCCTTGTCGACGACAAAGCTGTGCTCGTGCTGAACAATAGCGGGGTGAGGCTTGATAATGATCTTCGCGCGCGGGTACACCGAACGGATCAAAGGCACCACGCGGTCGCCAAAGTAGACCGCAGCGCTGATCTCCGGGTTATAAGTCGGTGCGAAAAGGATGGTGGGCTCACCTTGGGCATGCGCCCTTGGGGCCAGGCGGAAGACCTGGTCGACCCAGGCGTTGCCCGTCAGCAGGAAACCATGACGGGGGCGAACATTGGACAGCAGCGTGTCTTCGATATCCCAGACGCTGCCACACATGTAGTCGGCACAGCGATACTGCGGTTCGGCAAAACCGTAACGGGTAACCGAGCCATGGCGCATGCCAACCAACAACACCCCGTGCGCATCGCAGTAATCACGCCAGAATTCCACCGACCAACCATCGGCAACCACGATGACTTGAGGCTTCCAAGCCATGACATCATCGATAGAAAGGCTCAGTAAACTGGTTTCAAAGCAGGCTGCCAGTGGTCGCAACGAGCGGAAGTGGAAAGGCATGCTGCCGTAGCACGCCACCCGCAGGCCTGCAATGGGCAGTGCCTGCAGCTTCCCAAGGATCGGCGCGAACCCATACAGCACAGCCCCCTGCAAGGGATGGCAGAACACCTCTCGCAACCCAAGCGACCGTACGAGCGCAACACAGCGGGGCGCAGAGCGCTCGGCAGCATCGCCCACAGCCTTCACGCCCGCCGGATCATGCTGCAGGATGATCCGGCCGTCGGGTTTGAGCATGGACAGCGCATGCAACACCAGGCGAGCCACGTCATTGTCATCATCGATCGTAGCCAGCACGCCCATCAGGCAGATCGCATCGAAGCGCTCTGCCGATGTAAATGCCAGGGCGTCCGCCTGATGAAACCGCACATGCTCGATACCGGCCTGGCTGACAAGGGCACGCGCCTTTGTGAGTACTTCATCTCGCCATTCGCATACCACCACCTGTGCGGCATGCTGTGCCAGCAGCAACGTCAGCTCTGGGTCCGCGCAGCCGATCTGCAACAGATGCCCGGCAACTGGCAAAGCTGGCAATACCTGTGACTCAAGGCATTGCAGCAGATCCGTCACAGTCGGGGTGGCGCAAGTCTGCTCGTCTGCGCCAGGAGCGGAGCGGTTGAAGGATTGATCAATCATGGTTGCCCCATTCCGCCGCGAAGACTTTACGCGCCATATCCAGATCCTCGACCGTATCGATGTCGAACGCTTTGAGTTCGAATGCAGGCAATGGTAACCAGGGTTCCAGCGCTTCGTAGACGTACATGGGCCTGTCGAAGATGACTTCCGGCTTGATCACGGCAATGCCTGTCCATTCCATCGAGTGCTGAGTTTCGCGGGTGAACCCTGAAACATTCGCATTTTTTTCATCCATCAGTACACGCACGCCGTCACTGGTGGTATAGGGAGAAACCCCAATCAGTTGCTCGTGATGTTAAGAAGCTTGCAGGAAAGCTTTGAAGCTTTCAGGCTCCATAACCGTGTCTGCATCGAGCACCAGCATACGCTCCCGCAGGTGGCGAGAAACCCGATAGATGCTTTGCAAGGTGTTGGTGCGTGCGTAATCTGGATTGCGTACCACGATCAGGTCAGGGCGCAGCGCAATGGCGTGCTCGATCACGTCCTCTTCATGAAAGCCGACTACCAGCCAGACCGTTTCGGCCCACTGCAAGCGTGAAAGATGCCAATCCAGCAGCGAACGACCCGCTACCTCGACAAGGCACTTCGGCTTGTTGAGACCCAGGCGCGAGCCGATGCCGGCAGCGCTGATTACAACGTGCTTAACAAGCGACATAGTGCCTTCCCATTGTAAGTAACGAAATCACTCAGTTTCACCAGCTCCTTGTTTGGCGCATGCACGCCGCCAAATGCGATACGCCAGTCGGCTGCCTCGAACATGGCGACATCGTTCATCCCCTCGCCCACGGCGACGATACGCTCGAAGCGAGAGCGTAGGCTGTTTACGGCGTCACCCTTGTGCAGGATGCGCTCCACGCCATCCAACTGCCCTTGTTCATCCAGCCGAGCCAGCGAGGTGAAACTGCGGATGCCGAGCTTGTCCAGCACGGGCCGCACCCAAAGATCGAGGTTGCCCGTAACCACGAAGGATTGATCAGGATGGGCGGCAATGAACTCCAGGATGGCCTCGTCAAATTCAACATCACGCTCCAAGGCCTCGTGAATCCAGTCCAGCCGTGCATCGCGTAGCAGCCTGACGCGCAGCTTGAACGACTTGTCGAACGGTAACAGGCCTTCGATGGTGGCTTGCGTCAGCGCACTGATTTCGTCCTCCAGGCCGACCGAGGACGCGATCAGCGGCAATAGCTCCTGGCGCGTGAGCGTGCCATCGAGGTCAAAACAATAAGCCGTGTTCATACCGCCCCCTCGTCACGTCGCAATACGAAAAAGTACTGGCGCGTCTCGGTCCGCTTTTCCAGATCTTGCGGGAAAAGTAACTGTTCGCGCTCGACCGTCATTCCGATACCTGCGAAAGCCGTTGCCATCAAGGCATGCAATTCGTCCACCGTGCGGTAGATCGCCGAATACTCGTCAGACAGCTCTTCGGAGTAGAAGCGGTCAAGCGTGAAGCGCTCGGCCACGCCCACAGGTTCACGCAGGTACAGCGCGCCCCCCGGCTTGCACAGTTGTGCGGTGTCGCGCAGGACCTTCACGCAATCGTTGTCGTTGAGGTAAATCAGCAGGCCAGAGATCAGCGCCAGGTCGAAAGCCCCTTGCAACAGCATTGCCTGCGGCTGGATATCGGTTGCCGACATGACTTGGAAGTGCACATTTTCTAATTGCCGGATGGCGCTTTCGGCTCGGGCTTTTTCGATCAGACTCGCGGAGAAGTCCAGACCAAGGTACTGCAAGCCTTCACACCGCTGCGCAAGCAACCAGGCCCAGCGACCGACACCGCAACCCACGTCGAGCACCCGATGGGTATTGCCTAGGTCCAGGATGCCCACGACCGCGGCTTTTTCGGCCAGATCGCGTTGTTCGACCAGCTTGGCGTCATGATCCTGGTACATGGTCGCACTGAGCACATTGGAATACTCACGCTGCCCGCGTGATTCGAAAAATGCGCGGGTGGCGTCGTAATCGATGACGACGTTCCTACCCTTGATACGTCGAGAGTCGTTCAAGATTTCTCCTAGTTCCTGCAATGCCGATGCGCCGCAGTCAAAAAATCACCACCTTGGCTTGGCGTTGCGGGGGACAAAGCAAGATATCTGCCAACGAGCAGCCGACAATGCCACACGGCGGCAAGTGCCACGCCCATGATTGAGCCAAGTCAACTGTGCGGTTGCCTTACAGCTGACATAACGCAATCGGGCTGCATAAGCAGCCCGATTGCGTAACACCACGTTAGTCAGTCCGCAAGCCAACCCCGCTGCCAGTGCCGCAGGTTCTCGCCCTGCAGAATGAAATCACGCATGACCTGCTCTCGCAGCGCGTCACCCATTCGATAGCTGGCAGCCGGGTCATTGAGGTGGGTTCGGATTACTTCGAGCCACTCCTGAGTGCTGTTGCTGTAAACGCGGCTGCATGGCAGGTTACCGCGGTATGCAGCGGTATCCGAACATACGGTCGGGTAGCCACAAGCGCCGTATTCGAGCAGGCGTAGATTGCTCTTGCAGTCGTTGAAGATATGGAATTCCAGCGGCGCCAGGGCCAAGTCGAGGTTGAGGCTGGCAAGCTTGGCCGGATACGCCTGGAGCGATACGCCCGGGTGGTATTCATGAATGAAGGGGCGCAATGCCTGCGGACACATACCGAAGAATACCCACTCCACTTCGTCGGCAAGTTCACGCACTACCTCGGCGATGATCTCCAGGTCACCACTGTGGCTGGTCCCGCCCCCCCAACCCACACGAGGTTTGGAAGATACCCCGCGGCGGCTCCTGGGCAGGTTCGACCACAGGTGCGGTGCAAGCATGTTCGGTACCACCCGGATGTCTCGGTGCATGCCGCTGAGCGCATTACCCAGGGCCTCGGTCGTGACCACCAGCCGATCACACAGCCCGATGGCTTCTCGCAAGTGCTGCTCGATATCCGCTGGCTTGTTCCTGCCGTGGGTATTCTTGACCGGGGTACTGATCACATAATCGTCGATTTCGAATACCCGCCGGGCATTGCTGAAACGCGCAATCCGTTCGATTTCCTGAACCGACTCACGATTGTGACGTAACTGCACCACGACAACATCGGGGGCCATTCGCGCCAACTGCGCCGTACTCATCGATTCGTAGCTGGAAAAGCCCGTAATCAGTCCAGCCTGCTCAAGCTGCAACAAAGGTTCGGTAACGCGATAATGACCAATCGCCGAGTCGTTGATCGGCAACCCTAACACGCTCGGAACCACCCGTGAAATCAGCGGGTTCCATGAGCCCCGCAAGGTGGGTGTAAGGCTGAAGTCCGCAGACAACAGGCTGAGGTTGACGTTATACGCAGGGTCGCGCACCAGTGCCGACAGCCAACGTTCACAGAAGCGATACTGCTCATCTTCGCGCACGCTGCGCCGACCATCATCATTCGCTTGCGCCATTATGCTGACGGCAGCTTGCTGCAATTGCGCGTAAGGGGTCCAGACCATCAGGTAACCCTGGGCAGCAGCGCGCAGGCACAGGTCTACATCCCCCAGCCCCTGCGAATGATTCTTCTCGTCGAAACCCTGCAGACTGTCGATTACCTCTCGCCGAAGCATCATGCAATCCTGGCTCAGAGCCGACCAGTTCTGTACTACCTGCAATCGCTGCAAGTAGCCACGCGCCTGACCCGACTCGCCACCGAATGCCGCCTGCGCACC